>JBKWCO010000075.1:0-7226 GCA_046975465.1 Streptococcus sp.
ACACCATATTGACCTTCTTGGAATACAGACAATGGAAGTACTGCATTTTCATCGTCAAGAATAGCTTTAGTGATACGTGCAAGAGCTACGGCGATACCATAGTAAGTAGCACCTTTTTTGTTGATGATTGTATAAGCGGCATCACGAACACCTTCGAACAATTCAATCAATTCAGCTTCTTGAACGTTTTGAGTGTCTTTAAGGAATTCTTCAAGGTTTACACCGGCGATGTTAGCGTGTGACCAAACGGCAAATTCTGAGTCACCGTGTTCACCCATGATGTAGGCGTGAACTGAACGAGCATCAACATCAAGTTTTTCAGCAAGCGCTTGACGGAAACGTGCTGAGTCAAGTGAAGTACCTGAACCGATAACGCGTTCTTTAGGGAATCCTGAGAATTTCCATGTTGAGTAAGTCAATACGTCAACTGGGTTAGCTGCTACAAGGAAGATTCCTTTGAATCCTGATTCAACAACTTGTGTAACGATTGATTTGTTGATTGCAAGATTTTTACCAACAAGATCAAGACGAGTTTCACCTGGTTTTTGTGGAGCACCAGCAGTGATAACTACAAGGTCTGCATCCGCACAGTCTTCGTACTTAGCTGCGTAGATTTTTTTAGGTGAAGTGAAAGCAAGCGCGTGGCTAAGGTCAAGCGCATCACCAACAGCTTTTTCGAACAATTGTGGAATTTCGATGATACCAAGTTCTTGAGCGATACCTTGGTTTACAAGTGCGAAAGCGTAAGATGAACCTACGGCACCGTCACCAACGAGGATGACTTTTTTGTGTTGTTTAGTTGCAGTCATGGGTCTAAACATCTCCTTAATTTTTTATTGGGTTACCCCGTACAATGCTTATTCTACCACTTTAAGCGACAGATGTCACGAGATATTAAGTAAATATTGAATGAAAGCGTTTTATGAGACTGAAAAATAAAGCGTTTTATGGTATAATAATATAGAAATTTTCTATGCTCTTTTATTAGAGTTTGGAATGATTTGAATGAAAGAAAAGAGGCATTTTAAAGGTGCAAGATAATAATTTAATTGACGTTAAATTGACATCTGAAATGAAAACGAGTTTTATCGATTACGCCATGAGTGTAATCGTTGCTCGTGCTTTGCCAGATGTTCGTGATGGTTTAAAACCAGTACAACGTCGTATCCTTTATGGAATGAATGAGCTTGGGGTGACACCTGATAAGCCACATAAAAAATCAGCTCGTATCACTGGGGATGTCATGGGTAAATATCACCCACATGGTGACTCATCTATCTATGAGGCTATGGTTCGTATGGCCAATGGTGGAGCTACCGTTACATGTTGGTTGATGGTCACGGTAACTTTGGTTCTATGGATGGTGACGGAGCCGCCGCTCAGCGTTATACTGAGGCGCGTATGTCTAAAATCGCCTTGGAAATGCTCCGTGATCTCAATAAGAATACCGTAGATTTTCAAGATAACTATGATGGATCAGAACGTGAACCAATCGTTCTTCCGTCACGTATTCCCAACCTTCTTGTCAATGGTGCGACAGGGATTGCCGTTGGTATGGCGACTAACATTCCACCACACAATTTGGCTGAAACGATTGATGCAGTCAAATTGATGATGGATAATCCTGAAGTCACAACACGTGAACTGATGGAAGTTCTTCCTGGACCAGACTTTCCAACTGGAGGCTTGGTCATGGGGAAATCTGGTATTCACCGTGCATATGAAACTGGTAAGGGGTCTATTGTCCTTCGTTCACGTACCGAAATTGAAACAACAAAATCAGGTCGTGAGCGTATTGTTGTCACTGAGTTTCCTTACATGGTCAATAAGACCAAGGTCCATGAACATATCGTTCGTTTAGCTCAAGAAAAACGTATTGAGGGAATTACAGCAGTCCGTGATGAGTCGTCTCGTGAAGGAGTTCGCTTTGTTATTGAAGTGCGTCGTGATGCCTCTGCCAATGTTATATTGAATAACCTGTTCAAATTAACGCAACTTCAGACTAACTTCAGCTTCAACATGTTGGCCATTGAAAAGGGTGTTCCAAAAATCCTTTCACTACGTCAAATCTTGGCTGACTATATTGCCCACCAACAAGAAGTTGTGGTTCGTCGTACACAGTTTGACAAGGATAAGGCTGAAGCACGTGCCCACATTTTAGAAGGTTTGCTGATTGCTCTTGATCATTTGGATGAAGTGATTACGATTATCCGTAACAGTCAAACTGATGCTGAGGCTCAAGCTGAGTTGATGGCTCGCTTCGAACTCACGGAACGTCAAAGTCAAGCCATTCTTGATATGCGTTTGCGTCGTTTGACAGGTTTGGAACGTGATAAGATTCAAAATGAGTACAATGATCTCCTTGCCTTGATTGCAGATTTGCTGATATCTTGGCGAAACCTGAACGTGTTATTGCCATTATCAAAGAAGAATTGGATGAAGAGCAAGCGAAAATTCGAGATGCTCGTCGTACAGAACTTATGGTCGGTGAAGTCTGTCTCACTTGAAGATGAAGACCTCATCGAAGAAGATGTTGTTATTACGCTTTCAAACAAAGGCTATATTAAACGTTTGGCTCAAGATGAGTTCCGCTCACAAAAACGTGGTGGACGTGGGGTCCAAGGTACTGGTGTTAACGACGATGACTTTGTTCGTGATATTGTTTCAACTAGCACTCGCAGATCACCTTTACTTTATGACTAACAAAGGGCGTATACCGTCTTAGGGGCTATGAAATCCCTGAATATGGTCGTACAGCCAAGGGATTACCAATTGTCAACTCTCTGAAGTTAGACGAGGGTGAGACCATTCAAACGGTGATTAATGCTAAGAGTGATGAAGCTTCTGAAAATAATCACCTAGTCTTGTAACTCGTCAAGGTTTGTTAAGCGCACTAAAGAAGCCGAGTTCAAAAATTCGTCAAAATGGTTTGATTGCCTTAAACTTAGAGAAGGTGATGAACTAATCAATGTCTTCTTGACTACAGGAAATGAAGAAATTATCATTGGTACCAAGTTTGGTTACAGTGTACGCTTCAAGGAAAATACGATTCGAAGCATGAGTCGTATGGCTGCGGTGTTAAAGGGGTAACTCTTCGTGATGGGGACCAAGTTGTTGGTGCAGCTGCCATTACAGAAGACCAAGAAGTCTTGATCATCACTGAAAAAGGTTACGGTAAGCGTACCTCAGCGACTGAATACCCAACGAAGGGACGTGGTGGTAAAGGTATCAAGACTGCTAATATCACAGAGAAGAATGGTAACCTAGCAGGTATCGTAACAGTGTCTGGTGATGAGGATATCATGGTCATCACAGATACAGGTGTTATCATCCGTACTGCCGTTGCTAATATCTCTCAAACTGGTCGTGCAACTCAAGGGGTTAAAGTCATGCGTTTGGATGAATCTGCTCGTATTGTAACCTTTGCTTTAGTTGAGCCAGAAGAAGTTGAACAAGCTTCCGAAGACCAAGAAAGTGGTGACAACTAATGAGCAAAGATAAGAAAAATAACGTAACAAAAAAACGCCGTAAGTGGCTTGATATTCTTCGCTGGGTGTTGATTGTTGTTCTCTTAGTTGTTGGTCTAGCCTTGATTTTCAATAAGTCTATTCGAAACACAGTGATTGCTTGGAATACCAATAAGTATCAAGTGAGCAAGGTTTCTAAAAAGACTATTGAGAAAAACAAGGAAGCTAAGACGAGCTTTGACTTTGAAAATGTTCAATCAATCAGTACTGGATCCGTTTTGCAGGCACAGATGGATGCTCAAGAGCTTCCTGTCGTTGGTGGTATTGCCATTCCAGAGGTAGGTATTAATCTCCCTATTTTCAAAGGACTTGGCAATACTGAGTTGACCTACGGTGCAGGAACTATGAAGGAAGACCAAGTCATGGGTGGTGAAAACAACTATTCACTAGCTAGTCACCACGTCTTTGGTATTGCTGGTGCATCTGACATGCTATTTTCACCACTAGATAAGGCTAAGGAAGGCATGAAAATTTATCTTACGGATAAAAATAAGGTCTATACTTATGTCATTAGTGAGGTCAAGGTTGTCCAACCAACTGAAGTAGCAGTGGTTGATGATACACCAGGCAAGTCTGAAGTTACTTTGGTAACTTGTACGGATGCTGAAGCAACTCAGCGTACAATCGTCAAAGGTGAATTGAAATCACAGGTAGATTTTGACAAGGCAAGTTCAGATATTATTGAAGCCTTTAATAAGTCATACAATCAATTTCAAAGTTAAGAAAGGGTCTTCGGGCCTTTTTCTAAGGAGGAAAAGTGTTTTTAAATACGGTACACCATGTTGCCATCATAGTTTCTGATTATGAGCGCTCTCGAGATTTTTATGTCAATAAACTTGGTTTTGAAATCATTAGGAAAATCATCGTCCCGAGCGTCATGATTATAAGTTAGACTTACGTTGTGGGGCCATAGAGCTTGAAATCTTTGGCAATAAAACGAATGATCCGGCCTATGTGGAGCCACCTCAACGTCCATCCTATCCTGAAGCTTGTGGCTTACGTCATTTAGCATTCAAGGTTTCTCATATAGAGGAAGTTGTCAAAGAGTTAGAACAAAAGGGTATTTCCTGCCAACCAGTTCGCAAGGACGCTTTTACCGGTGAAAAGATGACTTTCTTTGCTGATCCGGATGGTCTTCCCTTGGAGTTGCACGAGTAGTTTTTTTGACCTTAATTTTTTAAGTCATGGTATAATAAATTCACGATTGGACTCATAGCCAGTCGTCCTTTAGGAGATTATGGAATAATATTCTATTTTCGAAAGGAAACACACATGAAATTGAAAAAACTTCTTGTTACTGGGATGGCTTTATTGGCTTCAGTAACGGCCTTCACTTCGGTTGTGCAAGCAGCAACATCATCGCAAGTCCAAAAGGTAATTGATGAATCTTATGTTCAACCAGACTATGTGATGGGGTATTCATTGTCGGAAGAGCAACGTAATGAAACCTTGAATTTGTTAGGGTATGACAGCAGTAAGGATACTAATGTCAAGACCTTGACGACATCTGCATATGCGAATATCATGAACGTTGCTGACGATTCTAGTCTTCAGCTATATTCTTCTGTTAAGATTGCTAAGCTTGGTGCTAAGGAAACCTTGAGTGTAGAGATTGTGACACCGCAAAATATCACGAAAATCACTCCAGATATGTACCGTAATGCTGCCACGACACTTGGTATCGAACACGCTAAGATTACGGTAGCAGCACCAATCGCAGTTACTGGAGAAAGTGCCTTGGCTGGTATTTACTATTCCCTTGAGCAAAATGGGGCTAAGGTTTCAGATGAAAGCAAAGAGCTTGCGCAGGAGGAACTTAAAACCCTTTCTCAAATCAATGAGGAAAATTCAGGTAAGAGTAACTATGATGCTGATAAGCTTAATGTAGCCATGACTGATATCAAATCTGCAGTTGCAGATAAAGGCGACAAGTTGACTGAAGATCAAGCTAAAACAATTGTTCAGCAAACCATCAATAACTACAACTTGAATCTTTCTGATAATCAAATCAATCTTTGGTTAATTTTGCTTTGAATTTATCTAAGTCCTCAATCATCGATAGTGCTAGTTTAAGTCAACCTTGAGTTCACTTAAAGATTCTATCGTTTCGAAAGCTGGTAATACCTTCTCTGGAATCAACCTAAACTTTAATGCCAACAAAGCGGTTGAGAACAGCAAAAATATCTTTGCACAAATTTGGCAAGCTATCGTAGATTTCTTTACAGGACTGTCTAAATAGTAAAAGAGCTATCCGTTTGGATGGCTTTTTTCTATTTTTCAGAAAATATGTGAAATGCTATTGAAATTATTCCAACAATTGTGTACAATGGTAAACATCAATTCAGATTATTCTGAAAATTTGTTTTAGGAGATTCTCTTATGTCACAAACAAGTGTATCTAGTCAGTCTACCTGGCGTAGTAAAATAAAAGCAATGGGACCCGGTATCCTAATGGCTTCAGCGGCCGTAGGTGGTTCTCATATCGTTTCTTCAACACAAGCCGGAGGTAAGTATGGCTGGGCCTTGTTAGGTTTGGTTATTCTAGCTAATCTCTTTAAATATCCATTTTTCCGTTTTGGTGCGGAATACACAGCAGATACTGGGAAAACTCTAGTTGAAGGGTATGCTGAAAAGGAAGTTCTACCTTTGGGTATTCTTCATCCTCAATGTTTTCTCAGCTTTGGTTAATACAGCAGGTGTTGCAACTCTTTGTGGCTATCATTGCTAGTGCCTTTCCAATGCTTGGTTTGAGTATTACCACATGGTCAATCATTTTGGTTGCCATTATCTGGGGTATGTTACTCTTTGGTGGTTACAAACTTCTTGATGGTATGGCTAAATGGATCATGTCAGCTTTGACTATTGCAACAGTGGCAGCAGTTATTATTGCGGCAATCAAACACCCTGAGTACAGTGCTGACTTCGTTGAAAAAACACCATGGCAGCTCGCAGCCCTTCCATTTATCGTTTCACTTCTTGGATGGATGCCAGCACCAATTGAAATTTCAGCCATTAACTCACTTTGGTCAGCTGAGAAAAAGAAAACTGTTGATTTCAACACTGATGATGCCCTCTTTGACTTTAACGTTGGTTACATCGGAACAGCTATTCTTGCGGTATTCTTTGTAGCACTCGGTGCTCTTATTCAGTATCCAACTGGTAAGCCAGTAGAAGCAGCATCAGCCAAGTATATTGCACAGTTTGTTGGTATGTACGCATCAGTGCTTGGTGAGTGGTCACGCTATTTGATTACCTTTATCGCTTTCTTGTGTATCTTTGGTACTGTAATTACCGTTATTGATGGTTACTCACGTGTTAACGAAATTTCTCTTCGTCTTTTGTTTAACCAAAAAGAAAAAAATCAAACACCTTTGAATGTTTGGATGACCTTGACAGCTATTCTTGGTCTCATCATTATTTTCTTCTTCCAAGGTCAAGTAGCAACCATGCTTCGTTTCGCCATGATTGGTTCATTCCTTACAACACCTTTCTTTGCGCTTTTGAATTACGTACTTGTTACTAAAGAGAAGAAAGACCTTCCAATTTGGTTGAAAGGACTTGCTATCGCAGGTTTGATCTTCTTGTTTGGGTTTGCTCTCTTCTTTATCTGGGCTTTGGCTATTGGTAAAGCAGGTTAATAGGATTAAACGGTTTCCATGTGGAAGCTGTTTTTTTATTTTATAAAGATGGGAGTAGGAG
>JBKWCO010000076.1:0-7102 GCA_046975465.1 Streptococcus sp.
CCGTTGGATCACCTTCAACTATCCAAATAGCATTGGGAGCATCCCCTAGGAAGCGTCGGACACGATAATCATGTGTTTGCCTCGACCAGTCTTCCGTTTTGACCAAAAGATTGACAGATTCAATAAAACGATTGGAGGGAGAAGTAACCTGACCAACAAGGCCAAAATCATCTTCACGTGAAAAATGGGCTTCTTCGCCCCAATAACCATCTAGCCACTTCCACATACTGTATCTGGAATAGTCGCCATGCATACTATGAAAATGAACGGTTAATAAATTGTCCATTTTTTACTCCTTAGTTTTCGTTACTCACTTTTTCTCCTATTATAGCAGAAAATGTTCGTTTTATAAGCGTTCTTATGGAATATTTTGCAATTTTTTGGTCTATTTTGAACATAAAAAAAGAATGAGAAAACAAATGGCAAAACACTCATTTTTCTCATTTCTTTTGTCTATTTTAATTCTTTTAAAAACCAGGCTTGAGACTCTTTCCAGTTCATTATTCTTGAGTCATCAAAACCTTACGTGGTTTGGTACCTTCAGCTGGTCCGATAACGCCTGCTTCTTCCAACTCTTCCATCAAACGAGTGGCACGGTTGAAACCAACTGACAGACGACGTTGAATCATGGAAGCACTTGCTTTTTGTGTTTCAAGGACCAAAGCCTTGGCCTCTTCAAAGAGTGGGTCACCTTCTGAGCTACCACCATTGGCAGAGGAACCTCCACCAAAATCATTTTCAGAAACTTCACCAGGATCAAAGCTCTCATCATAGTCAGCTAAAGCCTGATCCTTGATAAAGGTCACAATACGTTCCACGTCATCATCAGAGATGAAGGAACCTTGTAGACGAACAGGGTGGTTCTCATCAATCGGTTTGAAAAGCATATCCCCACGTCCGAGTAGCTTTTCTGCCCCATTTTCATCTAAAATGGTACGACTATCTGTTCCAGAAGACACGGCAAAGGCCACACGAGAAGGTACATTGGCCTTAATTAAGCCAGAGTAACATCAACTGATGGACGTTGGGTGGCAAGTCATGTGGATACCTGCTGCACGCGCCTTTTAGACGGATGATAGCATCTTCCACTTCCTTGCTGGCCACCATCATCAAGTCAGCTAACTCATCGACAATAACCACAATCAAAGGCAAGGAATCTGTTTCTCTTGCGACTGAGCGTTCAGTCTTCCACCTTGGCATTGTAGCCAGCAATGTTACGCACGCCAAACTTACTAAAGAGTTCGTAACGATTTTCCATCTCATCTACCACTTTTTGAAGAGCCTTAGCAGCCTTACGTGGGTTAGTCACCACAGGGATAAGGAGATGAGGAATATCATTGTAAACCGAAAGTTCAACCATCTTCGGATCGACCATGAGGAACTTCACCTGATCAGGACGAGCCTTCATAAGAATACTAGAGATAATACCGTTAACCGCAACCGATTTACCAGAACCTGTTGACCCAGCCACTAGTAAGTGAGGCATGCGAGCTAAATCAAAGCTACGAGCCGAACCGTCAACCGCCTTACCAAGAGGAACTTCCAAGAGTTTATTAGGATCTGTCTTAGCCTGCTCCCAAAGCTCACGGAAAGACACCGTCGCAATCTCAGAGTTAGGAACTTCGATACCAACCAAAGATTTTCCAGGAATAGGCGCCTCAATCCGGACATCTTTTGCGGCAAGAGCCAAAGCCAAGTCATCCGCTAGATTGGATATACGATTGACCCGAACCCCAACAGCAGGTTTGACCTCGTACTTGGTCACAGATGGCCCAATTTCGGCCCGCTCAACCTTGACATCAATGTTGAAACTCTTGAAGGTATCCTCAAGGATACGTATGTTCTTACGAACAATGTTTTTCTCTTTAGACTGACTTTTATGTTTGTCTGGTGCAAAAGATCGATAGTAGGGAGTTTGTACTGCAAGAGTTCCTTAGGTGTAAAATCTACCTCAACAGGAGCATCATCGCCCTCAACCACCATAGATGGTGGATACTTTTCGTTGGCAAATCCTCTCTGGATAAGAGGACGTTTGCTTGAAAATCCTCATAATCCTCTGGAGGGAAAATTGTCATCGTAAACCTCAGAGGCATAATCACTGATTTCTGGTTCAGGAGTATAAATCTCAGCTTCTTGCGGTAATTCCTCTGCCTCGTCCTCTAAAATTTCACCAGTCTCTTCATCAACGGTCAAAATCAGCCAGACGTTCTTCCTCTGCGTTCTTCTGCTTCACGTTCTTTCTGAGCTTGACGTTCTGCCTTCTTTTCCTGACGTTGAGCTGTCCGTTCCAAACGCTTCTCAGCCCCTTTTTGCCAAGCTTCCTTAGCATACTCCATGATATCCAAGACATCCCAAGGGCTAAGAATGAAAGCACCCAAGAGAATAATCAATACCCCAATCATGAAGCTACCGATATTTGAAAAGAGGAAGGAAATCGGTTGGTACAGAAGAGCCCCCAACATACCACCACCCGCAAAACGAGCGACTTGCACACTCACAAGTTCCCCAAAAAGCAAGTCCTTGGTACCAGGGAAAATATCCAGACCGCTCATACGATCTAGACTAAAGAGATAGGCGTGAAACTCCAACAAGAGCCCCGCGAAGACCATCCAAAATCCTGTGACATAGTTACTGTGTTTACGTAACCATTTAAAGCCAAAGAGATAAACATAGATAGCAAAAATTAAAGGGTAAGCCATACTCCCGACAAATACTCGAAAGATATTATAGAGGGTAACCCCAAAGAAACCCAATCGAAAGACTGGGAAAATTAAGACAAAGGCAAAAAAGAAGGTCCATAGCATTCGCTTAATCGCCTTCTGTCTGTCTAATTCTGCTTTTGTAAGACGCTTCTTACCGTTCTTAGAAGCCGTCCCTTTTTTCGTTTTTTTCGTTGTAGCCATAGGTGTATTATACCACGTTTTTAGACATGAAAAAAGAGAGACAAGTCTCTCCTTAGATTAAAGACAAAGTCTTCTTTTGACATTATTCTTCAATTAACGATGTTGAGTGAACCGGACGATTCTTACCATCTGGATCAATATATTGAATAGCTTGGTTGATAGCGATAGGAGCTTCACCCATTCCCACAGCAATCAAGTCAATCTTACCTTCATATTCTGCTGCATCACCAATAGCATAAACACCCTCTTGCGACGTTTCAAACTTAGGATTGACCGCAATACTTGAACGTTTGAAGTCAACATTCCAGTTACGAAGGTTTTTATTGTTGGTTGAGAAGCCAAAGCTAACAATAAGGGCATCAAACTGCAATTCCACAACTTCATCTGACTTCACTTTTTGAACAGTCAAACTTTGGGCAAGACCATTTTCACCCTTGATTTCAAGAGGTACATACGGTGTCATCACATTAACTGATGATTGATGAAGAAGCTCTACACTATGCTCATGGGCACGAAAGGCATCACGGCGGTGAATCAAGGTCACGCTCTCAGCAATACCATCCAAGTGATTGGCCCAGTCAACAGCTGAATCGCCACCACCAGCAATCACAACCTTCTTGCCAGCAAATTGGTCCAGGCTATGCACATTATAGAACAAGTTATTATCCGCATAATCTTCTTCATTGTCCACACCTAAAGGACGTGGGGCGAAGGCACCATTTCCACAGGCAATGACGATAGCCTTAGACAAGTGTTGACCCTTGCTAGTAGTAATTGTGAAGATGCCATCGGTCTTTTCAAAGGTTTGAACTTCCTCTTTCAAATGAATGCTGACACGGTCTTCAAAACGCTTGAGCTGATCAAGAGGTTCTTCTGTCAATTCCGCACCTGTCGTTTGAGGAAAGGCCGGAATATCGTAGATTTTCTTTTCTGGGTAGAGAATGGCAGGCTGACCACCAAGCTCTGACAAACTCTCAATAATATTAACAGTCATGCCACGTAGGCCAGCATAAAAAGCTGCCCAAAGACCGACTGGTCCACCACCAATAATGGTAATATCGTAAATCTTTTCTTCTGACATTTTATTTTCCTTCTGCTTTTATCTCTTCTAAAATCTGACGTTCTTCGTCTGTAAAATCATAGTTTTCCAAAAGATCTGGTCGACGCTCTGGTCTTACGCAAACTTTGCTCCATCCGCCAGCGTCGAATATTGACATGATGTCCTGACAAGAGAACATCAGGTACCTTCATGCCACGAAACTCAGCTGGGCGAGTGTACTGTGGAAATTCCAAAAGCCCTGATGAGAAACTATCATCCTTATGACTAGCTTCCTTACCTAAAACCTCAGGAATCAAGCGAACAGTAGCATCTACAATAGTCATAGCAGCCAGCTCTCCCCCAGTCAAGACAAAGTCTCCCAAGGAAATCTCGTCTGTCACCAAAGTTTTGATGCGCTCATCATAGCCCTCATAATGGCCACAGATAAAGACCAATTCCTCTTCTTGCGCCAATTCTTCTGCATAGGCCTGATCAAAGGTGCGACCCGCAGGATCTAGGAGAATAACGCGAGGCTTAGTGACATTTAGCTTGTCAAAGGTATCAAAAATTGGCTGGGCACGAAGCAACATGCCTTGACCGCCACCGTAAGGTTCATCACACGTGACGAGCCTTCTCCGCATTTTCACGAAAATTGTGATAGTTGATTTCTAAAGCCCCTTATCCTTTGCCTTACCAACAATGGAATGCTCTAAGGGAGCAAACATATCTGGAAATAGGGTCAAGATATCAATCTTCATCGTCCAATCCTTCCATGAGCTCAACCTCAATACGACCAGCTGCAACATCAACATCAAGAACTACAGGTGGGATATATGGCAAGAGCAAATCTTTCTTCCCTTTACGTTTTACTACCCAAACGTCGTTGGCCCCGGTTGGAGAATCTCTTTAACCTGACCAATGAGGGTATCCCTTCATAAACATCAAGACCAATGATTTCATGGTAGTAAAACTCCCCATCATCAAGGTCTGTTAGATTTTCCTCAGCAACTTTGAGGCTGCAGCCCTTATACTTCTCCACATCATTGATATGATAGAGTCCCTTAAACTTAACAATATCAAAGTTCTTGTGTTTACGGTGACTAGCAACTTCAACATCCATGATGTAGTTATCTTTGTCATCAAAAAGGGCTAGGAGACTCTTCTTAAAACGTTCATCCGCAAAATCCGTTACAGACAAAACACGGAGTTCCCCTGTAAGCCCTGTGTGTTTACAATCTTTCCAACGTTATAGTATGTCATTAAATTCCTTATTTATTTTCTCTCAATCAAAGTAACAGTAACTTAAACTCTTCCTTGCTAGAAAGGTGAAAGACTTCCGTGAATCGCTTGGGCATTCTTATTTTAAGGCAAGGCAACTCTAAGCTCGTCATCATCACATGAGTCTTTTTAGTCACGTCAGATGCTTCTATTGACTTTAATTTTAGAGTAGCATGAATGGTCTTGTTTTGGCCAATTAGCTTCTCTATTCTATCAAAAAGGATACAAAAAAACCAGCTTTCTCAGCTGGTACTAATAGTCCGTACGGGATTCGAACCCGTGTTACCGCCGTGAAAAGGCGGTGTCTTAACCCTTGACCAACGGACCATAGTTTATCTTTTTACCCTCAGATAAAACTGGGGTAGCTGGATTCGAACCAACGCATGAGGGAGTCAAAGTCCCTTGCCTTACCGCTTAGCTATACCCCAAAGACTCTTACTATTTTACAGAAAGATAGGATGACTGTCAACACTTTTTTAAACTTTTTTCAAAAAAAGCAACCGGAAATACCGATTGCTAGGAGTTAGGAGATTTCATCATCTAAGCGAACTTAGATAGATGATATGAGGTCGCTTCAACCTCATATGAAAAAAGAAAAGTTTTAGGATGGTTTAATTATATATGTTGCTAGAAATAAAGTCAAAGAATTTGACTCGCAAAATCCGAGTTAGGGTTAATAGTTATGATCCCCCTCCCTGACCCCTAGATAACAAACTTAGTTGATAGCTTTATTCATCATCCTGCGAAACCAAATGATGTCTAAAAGCATAAACGACAGCCTGAGTACGGTCATCAACATTGAGTTTTCCAAGGATATTAGACACGTGAGTTTTAACGGTTTTCAACGAAATAAATAGCTCATTAGCAATGGTTTGATTGTCATACCCCTTAGCCAAAAGGGCCAAGATATCACGTTCACGTGCCGTCAAGTCATCGTGTAAGTCCGGATGACTATCATGGTATTTAATCTTATTATCCACCTCAGTTTCGATAGCTTCTTCACCACGGTAAACCTTACGGATACTATTAGAATTTCTGCCGCACTACTGGTTTTGAGCATGTAACCTTTAGCACCCGCTTCAATGACCGGATAAATTTTTTCATTATCCAAATAACTGGTCAAAACCAAAATTTTAGCTTCAGGCCATTCTTTGAGCAATTCTAAAGTGCTTGTACGCCATCTAACTCAGGCATGACAAGGTCCATTACAACGACATCCGGACGTAATTCCAAAGACAGGTCGACACCCTCTCGACCATTCCCTGCCTCTCCAACGACTTCGACATCTCCTTGGAGATTCAAGAAACTCTTAAGGCCCAAACGGACCATCTCATGGTCATCGACCAAAATCACATTAATCTTATTCGACATTGTCTTCTCCTCTTAATATCGGTACACGGACATCAATAGACGTCCCCTTACCTTTAGCAGATAGGAACTGCACAGTTCCTGCCATTTCATCGACACGCTCTTGGATATTTTTCAAGCCATAACTCATCTCGTCAGTCGACGCATTTAAGTCATAACCAACACCATTATCCAACATTTTCAATTGAATTTCCTGACTATTTTGATAGAGATAAACCTCTATCTGGCTAGCCTTGGCGTGTTTAAGGGTATTAGAGATAAACTCTTGGGCAATCCTAAAGAGATTATTTTCAATACGCTTGGGCACTTTCTTAACCATGTCCTTGTAGACGACATGGATATTAGATTTATCGGTTAATTCCTTAAGGATCATCTGCAAGCCTTCTTGCAAGGTCTTGTTCTCAAGCTCTGTCGGGCGAAGATGCAAAAGCAAAACACGCAAATCATTCTGAGCGTCTGTAAGCATGGCCTCAACCGCCTGGAACTGATTATGCAAATCTTCCTTACTTAGCTG
>JBKWCO010000077.1:0-6997 GCA_046975465.1 Streptococcus sp.
TGAAACTTCCTTTCTTTTTAAGCACACTAACTATAATTATATCAAAAAAAGCCAGTTTTCATGATAGAAAACTGCTTTTAGACCCTATATCAGCTTATTTTGTGAGATTTAACCTATTCAACTAAAAAAAGCTGAGCAAGCTGCTCAACCTCATTTTCTTAATAATCTGGACGAACGACACCTGTAACTGTCTCACGTGTTGCTTCGACATCTTCTTCAAGGACAACCTTGATGATACGTTTAGCTTCTTCTGAAGTACATGCAACCAATGGCAAACGAAGTGGTCCAACTTCGAAACCAAGATGGTTAAGAACAGCTTTAACAGGTGCAGGGCTTGGTACTGAGAAGAGAGCGTTAACTTTAGGAATAAATTTACGTTGGATAGCTGCTGCTGTCTTGAGGTCACTATTTTCAATACCTTCAAGCATGGCGTGCATCTCATCACCATTTGTATGAGAGGCTACTGAGATAACACCGTTAGCTCCAAGATTCATAGCGTGGAAGGCATCCCCATCTTCACCGGTATAAACCAAGAAATCTTCTGGTTTATGTTCGATAAGGTAGGCCATATTAGCAAGGCTGGTACATTCTTTAACCCCGATAATATTTGGATGTTCAGCCAAACGAAGCATGGTATCAGGAGCCATTTCAACAACCACACGACCAGGGATGTTGTAGATGATAATTGGCAAATCAGAAGCATCCGCAATAGCTTTGAAGTGTTGGTACATACCTTCTTGTGATGGCTTGTTGTAGTAAGGCACGATAGCAAGACCAGCTGCAAAACCACCAAATTTGGCAACTTCTTTGGCAAACTCGATAGAGTCTCGTGTATCGTTGGTACCGACACCAGCAATCAATGGGACACGTCCATTAACAATTTTCTGAACAGCCGCAAAGAGTTCCAACTCCTCATCGTGAGTAAGTGTTGGACTTTCAGCCGTTGTTCCCGCCAAAAGAAGAGCTTCTGTATGGTGAGCCAAAAGATGCTCAATCAATTCTGGAAGGGCATCATAATTGATTGATCCATCTTCGTGGAAAGGTGTAATAAGGGCTGTGATCAGTTTGACATCTTTATCTTGATCTATTGACATAATATTCACCTTCCACCGTTTTCTAATCCTTTCCATTTGACCATAATTTTGACCAGACAGACAGATAAGTTAACAATTTTCTGAAAACATGATGTGGCATTGTTTCCAATTTGTGGCGATTCACAAAAACAGAGAGACATCGCTCCCTGTTTGATTGGATTTAGCTTGAGACTAGTATTTGAATACAAAACAAAATCCTTACTGATTCTGAATCATGGCGCAGTGGTTGATTGCTCAAAGCAATGCTTTGAGGTGGCAGATAAGACTTACGAAGTAAGTTCTTCTTATGTTTACAACAGTCGTACTTCCAATCAACTGGGGTAAACTACGAAATCAAACTCTTCGAGTTACTGATTTCTGAATCATGGCGCAGTGGTTGATTGGAACTACTCATGTTTGCAACATTCGTACTAATCAACTGTGCGGGTAAAACTACGAAATCAAACTCTTCGAGTTACTGATTTCTGTTTTGCTCCCTATTTCAATTCAAATTTCAATTCTGAAGTTGGGCGAACCAATCCACGTTCGTGGAGTGTTTCTGCGATTTGGACTGAGTTCCAAGCGGCACCTTTAAGGAGGTTATCTGAAACAACCCACATGTGGATACCTTTTTCAGCATCCAAATCTTTACGTATACGTCCGACGAATGTATCACGTGAACCTACAGCATTAACAGCTTGTGGGTAGACTTGGTTTGCAACGTCGTCTTCAAGGACCGCACCTGGGAATTCTGCAATAGCAGCTTTCACTTCGTCAATTGGTGCCACTTCTTTTGTTTCAATGTAGACTGACTCTGAGTGAGCTGACAAGACTGGAATACGCACACATGTTGCTGATACAGCAATGCTATCGTCTTCCATGATTTTCTTAGTTTCGTTTGTCATCTTCATTTCTTCGTAAGTGTAGTCATTTTCAGTGAAGACGTCAATTTGAGCCAAGGCGTTGAAGGCGATTGGGAAGTGTTTCTTATCGCCACCACATGGCAAGATTTCAGCTTTAACATCACGTGGGTTAACACCGTCATTCAAAACTTCTTTCAACTCACGTTGTGTTTCAAGGATTGCTCCCATACCAGCACCTGATACAGCTTGATAAGTTGACACGATGATACGGTCCAAGCCCCATTTTTGACGAACTGGCTCAAGTGCCACCATCATTTGGATAGTTGAACAGTTAGGACAAGCGATAATACCGTTGTGAGCATCAAGCGCATGTGCATTGACCTCAGGCACAACCAATGGTACATCTGGATTTTGACGGAAGTATGATGTATTATCAACGACTACTGCACCTGCTTTAACGGCGTATGGTGCATATTTAGCAGAGGTAGATCCACCAGCTGAGAAAAGTGCAATATCTACACCTTCAAATGCGTCTTCAGTCGTTTCTTCGATGGTCACATCTTGTCCTTTAAATTGCAAAACTTTCCCTGCAGAACGTGCAGACGCAAGGTAGCGAATTTTATCGATTGGAAGTGTTGATTCTTCCAACATTTTGATCATTTGAGCACCAACGGCACCTGTAGCACCGACAACAGCAACTGTGTATCCCATAGTAAAACCTCTTTCGGAATTTTCTATCAATTTAGTTTAGTGAATCTATTATACTACGTTTAAGCCCAGTTGAAAAGGGTTAAAAGGTCAAGAATAAAGAAAAAATCCCCTACCAAATGGTAAGGGATAGGAGGCATCTTTGATGAGAGTAGCAGGTTCACACAACTACTCAAGGTCCGCTCCTGCGTTACAATCTAATGTAGACCTCCTCAGCGCAAAAGGCTCTAAAGAGCCAATCGACTCATCGCATGTTTCTATTCTAGCATATTGAACGACAGAGTCAAGCTCTTGATTTCTATAAATACTTACTTGCCTCACGAATGCTAAGAGATGCCATTGACTAGCATGTTGTCAATAAAAGCCCGAACCCAATCAGGATTTACCTTTGAGTAATTGCGCAAACTCCAACCGATAGCCTTATTAATGAAAACTCTGTCTGCCCAAAGTTGTTACAGATAACCTCTGCTAGGAGAGCAGTATCTGTCAAATCTTTACTGCATAAGCTGGTGGTCAATGGCAATACGTCTCAACCAAAAATCCTCATCAAGACTCCATTGGCGCATGATACTCTTGGTTTCTGGATAGTGAAAAGTAACTTCTCTCCGATGATAAGGTCCAATTGATCAATACTATCCCACCAGGACTTGGTCTGAGCTAACTGTTTCAGCTTTGGAAAATCTTCAAGGTCTAAGTTCTTTCTTCTTTTTATCCAGATAATCCATAGCAATATATTGAAACTCACGGTAGGGTTGCTGTAACACTCTTCCACAAAAGTCCAATCAATTGGATCCTTTATGAAAGGCTTAAAAAATCTCTTTCAATCTTTTTGAGAATTGGTTTTTGAACGCCAAGAAAGCTGAATTTATTTTTCATATAAGCTTCCATTGCTGAGACTTTCGCTGGATCAGCTTGGTTTTCTAACAGTTTCAAAAGCATTTTTGTATCCAAATGATTTCTCCTTTTTTACATCAATGGTCCAATCAGAGAAAAGAGATAGCCACCTAGACGATGTGCTATAGGCATTTTTGACAAACTTTCCAGAGTGACTTCCTCTGAGAGCACCTGGGTTTTCTCAAAATCTTGTTCTATGTTAAGCACTTCCGGATTTTTATAGAGATAGACCCCATCTTCAAAATTTTGATAGAGACTTCGGTAATCTGTGTTAATAGTGCCTACCACAGCTTGTTTGGCATCAGAAACATAAACTTTAGCATGGACAAAGCCTGGGGTATAACGGAAAATACGGACCCCAGCATCAAGAGGGCTTTAAAATAGGTCGTCGCAATATCAAAGGCATACTGTTTATCTGGAATTCCTGGCATAATGATACGAACATCCACACCTCGTCTGGCCGCAAATGTCATGGCTCGAACAATTCATCATCCAAGATCAGATACGGTGTCATGATGTAGACATAATTAGTAGATGTATTCAGAAGATGTAAATAAACATTTTCGGCAACCTTGTGGTAGGTCAGCGGTGAATTGCCATAAGGAAGAACCAATCCCTGACCTCCCTTTTTGAGGTCGTTCTTGTAGATAGTGCTCCATATCTGTTTATCCTCTATTCCTGTCACTGTCCATGGTCAAAAGAGAGCTTTAGCGTTTGAACTGCTGAACCATCTAAGCGAAGGGCCGTGTCCTTCCAATGACCAAAGCGTTCTCGTTTATTGACATACTCATCAGCGATATTAACGCCACCAGTATAAGCAACTTGACCATCAATCACTGTAATCTTTCGATGGTCTCGGTAATTGTAATAGGTTGATAGAATGGGCTTGACTGGTGAGAAGGCCTGAGCTTTGATCCCAACCTTGTGCAATCGCTCGATATAATCGTAGGACAAGGTAGTCATCTCATTCATCCCATCAAACATGACACGAACATCCAGACCTGCCTGGCCTCTCTCTAAAATGGCTAAAATCTCACCCCACATGATCCCTTCGTCAATAATGAAATATTCCATGAAGATATAACGCTCCGCCCTTTCAAATCCTCCAACAAGGCTGGAAGCATGTCATCTCCAAGTGGAAAATAGGTGACCTCTGTGTTGCTGTAGATAGGAAACTGGGCAGGACTATGCTCCAAAAATAAGCTAATTTCTGTAATTGGCGATCACTTTGGGATAAATAATCAGCAACTCCTGGATCGGTGCTTAAATGGTCGGATGCCTGCACTGTAGCATCCTCAAGCCGTTTCTTCAAGCGTCTCACACCCAAATCAGCTAACGAAAAGTAAAGCAGAGCCGTCCCAAAAATTGGAAAGAGGGCAATGATAATCACCCAGGACAGTTTGGAACGAGAATCCATGGACCGATTGAGCAAGTAAAAGAAGGTAAAGACACTCAACAAGTGTTCCCATAAGATAATGGATGGGAAATGCTCTTGTAGGCTGAGATATGAAAAGACAAGAAAGGCCAATTCCAGTAAGAAGAACAGGAGAATAGGAACCTTTCGGTTAAGTAGAATTTTGGCCCATCTGGAGGGCTTTTGGGGTAACAGTCTAGCACTTTGTTCTTGAGTCATATAGGCTCCTTTCATGTAGGGGAGACCATCACAACTTTCCGGTCTCTTTCAGAAATTTTATTAGTATCGTTTTAGCCTATGCAAAAGGCAGGAATAATTAGCTATTGCGATTAGGATTGGCGTTGTTTCTACTGTATTTTCCTGACAGGTCCTTCTATGGTCTTTTGCATCCAGACGATATCGTGCCATTGATCAAATTTATAGCCAATCTTTGGGAAATGAGCCACTTGAACATAGCCCCGTTTTTCATGCATGGCAATGCTGGCTTCGTTAGGAACTGCAATGCAGGCTAGGAAACGCAAGAATCCTCGTTTTTCAAGTTCCTCTTCTAGGGCATCATAAAGCTGGCTTCCAAAACCTCGACCTCGTGCATCTTCATGAAGATAAATAGACAGTTCTGTCGTCCAATCATAGGCTGTACGAGCATAATAGGTTGAGGCATAAGCATAGCCTAGAACTTGGCCATTCTCTTCTGCTACTAAATAGGGGTATTTTTCAAGCGTCTTGCTAATACGTTTTTCAAACTCTTGAACACTGGGAACCTCATATTCAAAGGTAATAGCTGTCTTCTCGACATAGGGTCGTAGATGGCCTGAATAGCTTGTGCATCTGACAAGCTAGCTGGACGAATGGTTAACATCATTTTCTCCTTCGACTTCATTATCTTTATTTTAAACTATAAAAAAAGAGGGCTCAACCCTCTTCGAAAAGAAATTGTCACTACATCAATGGCGCAACTAATCTGGTCAATAAGCCCAAGCACTTCTGGTGGAATGGTCGATTTTTAACATCAGCCATGCTGACACGATGACACTTGACCATTGTCGCTTGGAAATCTTCTTCAATACCTACCACTGATGACGTCCTGTAAAGATAGGTCGCACACTCAAAGTGGTGATAAAGACTGCGTAATCCAAATTAATCGTTCCGACAACAGCCCTACTATTGTCACTCACAAAGACCTTGGCATGAACAAATCCAGGTGTGTACTCGTAGATTTTTACGCCGGATGCCAAAAGTGTTGGGTAGTAAGTCTTAGCTAAGTAGTAAGCTGACTTTTTATCAGGAATACCAGGCATGATGATACTGACGTCTACCCCACGCTCAGCCGCAAACTTCAAAGCATGCAGTAACTCACCATCTAAAATAAGATAAGGTGTCATGATATGAACAAAATCACGCGCATGGTTTAGGATATCAATATAAACATTCTCACCAACCTTATCCTTGTCCAATGGAATATCTCCATAAGGAACAACAAAGCCAGGGGTATCAAAGACCCATGTTCAACCATATACGGCGTAACATCTAAGGTTTCGTTAGAATAGGTCCACATCTGAAGAAAGAGACTAAAAGTATCAACCGCTGGCCCTCCAGCATCAAGGCAGTATCTTTCCAATGACCGAAACGCTCAATCTTGTTGATATACTCATCAGCTAGATTAACCCCACCTGTAAAAGCAACCTTACCATCAATCAGCAAGATTTTTCTATGGTCACGATAGTTGTAATAGGTCGACAAGAAAGGCGTTACAGAGGCAAAAACACGAGATTGAATCCCAATTCTCTCCAAACGTTTCTTATAGTCGAAACTCAAGGTTGAAAATTCGATCATGCCGTCATATAGGACTCGCACTTCCACCCCTTCTTGAACCTTTTGTTTCAAGATTGCTAGGATTTCACCCCACATTTCACCTTCACCAATGATGAAATATTCCAAGAAAATGTACTTCTCCGCTTTAAGAAGTTGCTTCTTCATTTCCTCAAACTTGGCTTCACCACTTGGAAAATAAGTTGTCTTCGTGTGACGATAGACAGGAAAATGCC
>JBKWCO010000078.1:0-6992 GCA_046975465.1 Streptococcus sp.
CATATTGGATGAAATTGTCTAAGCATTGTTCAAGGAAGTTAATAGTACCTTCGTTAGTAATGTTCCCCTCAAGGTCAAAGGCTTCTTTAGCCTTTCCAAGCAAGAATTCATTACCTGGAAGTGTATAGGCATTGACACCAGGTGCTTCAAGGATTTTGCGCAAATGCACTTGGGCACGAGAAGTCCCTTGGTCGTAGTATGAAGCACCAACAATCATTACAGGCTTGTTTTCAAATGGGTGCACTTCGAATGAGAGCCACTCCAAAACTGATTTAAGTGCTGCAGAGATAGTGTGGTTATGTTCAGGTGTTGCAATGATAACACCATCAGCGCGTGTAATTTTGTTATTAAGTAAGCGAAGTTGGAAGCTTTCATCCCATTTTTCATCTTGGTTAAACATAGGAACTTCATCAATTTCCAAAACTTCAAGTTCAAATTTTATTTTAAAATGTCTTCTGATAAATTCGAGCAGTTTACGGTTATATGATTGGTCATAATTTGCTCCAACGAGTCCAACAAATTTCATAGTTTCTATTCTCCTGTCCTATAGGCTTTCCCAGTCGAAGTCTTCAGCTTCTTTATGTAGCAACTCTGTAGCATGTGAGAGTTTACCAGTAATTTTGACGTAGAGACGGAAGTCATCGAAAATAGCATCTAGTTTTTTGATGACATCAAGGTCGACTAAATCACCATTGCTATCAAAAGCTTGTAGGGAATGTGAAAGTAAGAATTCGTCTGGAAGCACATTAGCTTTGATTTCTGGAGCGTTCAAGATTTGACGGAGTTGTAGCTGTGCGCGAGAAGCACCAAGAGTTCCGTAAGATGCCCCTGTAATCATAACGGGTTTATTCAAAAGAGGGAACACACCGTATGACACCCAAGCTAGAGCGTTCATAAGAACAGCAGGAATAGAATGGTCATATTCAGGTGTTCCAATGATGACCCCATCGGCTTCTTCAATTTTCTTAACAACCTCTAGGACATTTTCTGGAATTGTTTATTGCGGGTTTGTTAAAGATAGGAAGGTCTTTGATTTCAACAAGTTCGATGTCTGCCTTATCTGCAAAATGTTTCTGAATATATTGCAATAATTGTCTATTAGTTGAACGTTTTGAATTCGTACCAACAAGTCCGATGAATTTCATGACAATTCTCCTTAAAAGTATTATATCTAGTACTATGTTAGCGTTTTCCTGGTTAAAAGTCAATCTTCGTTTAATGAGAAAGTGATTAGACTATTACCTTTGTCATCTTATTTCGAATAGATTATAATAGGATAGATTTAAAAGTCTGAAGCTAGCATGGCTAGTTTATACAAATACTAGTCAATAGATGTATTGAAAGGAAAAATAATGACAAAAATTCGTGGATTTGAACTCGTATCAACGTATAACAATCAGGAATTGCTTCCAAAACGTGAGACAGCTCATGCTGCAGGTTATGACTTAAAGGTGGCAGAGAACACTGTCATTGCTCCTGGGGAAATTGTTCTCGTCCCAACAGGTGTTAAGGCTTACATGCAACCTGGTGAGGTCCTCTATCTCTATGACCGTTCGTCAAACCCTCGTAAAAAAGGTCTGGTCTTGATCAACTCAGTTGGTGTTATTGACGGCGATTACTATGGAAACCCAGGAAATGAAGGTCATATCTTCGCCCAGATGAAAAATATTACTGATCAGCCCGTGACTCTTGAAGTTGGCGAACGCATCGTTCAAGGTGTCTTTATGCCCTTCTTGATTGTTGATGGAGATGAGGCAGATGGTGTGCGGACTGGCGGATTTGGGTCAACTGGACAGTAGAGGGAGCAAATGGCAGACTATTTATTAGTTGTAGACATGCAGTCAGATTATGTTGCTGTAGGAAAAGCATATCATGAAGAACTGATTGCAGCTGTAAATGACAAAATTGCTAGCTATCCCAGCGACCGGGTTATCTATATTCTCAATCGTTTTTTCTGGGAGAGAAAAGATAGAAAGAAGAAATTTGCGACCGGCTTGCTGCTTGTATCTTCTCGTATCTTTGAGAAGCGTCGGGCTTCTTGCTTTACTAATCCAGATTTAAAAGATTTTTAGAGGAAAATGGTGCCAAAAGCATGGAGTTTATAGGGGTAGATGGTAATGGCTGTGTTAAGGCTTCCGTTTTAGCGGCTCTCAAGGAGAATTATCAGGTTTCCGTCGATTTGTCCGCTGTCGGAGTTGCCAACCAGAAGAAATTTCAAAAAACATTGCATAAGTGGCACTCTGCTGGAGTAAGCGTAGAAGGAGAATTATCATAGCTAAGAAAAAATCAACTTTTGTTTGTCGAGAATGTGGCTACAATTCACCCAAATATCTAGGGCGTTGCCCCAACTGTTCTTCTTGGTCCTCTTTTGAGGAAGAAGTTGAGGTGCAGGAGGTTAAAAATGCTCGTGTCAGTTTAACGGGTGAAAAGTCCAAACCTACTAAATTAAAAGAAGTCTCTTCAATTAATTATGCCCGCATAAAGACTGACATGGATGAGTTTAACCGTGTTCTAGGTGGCGGTGTGGTTCCGGGTAGCCTGGTTCTTATTGGAGGAGATCCAGGGATAGGGAAATCAACTCTTCTCTTACAAGTGTCAACACAGCTGGCTAACAAGGGAACTGTCCTCTATGTTTCTGGGGAAGAATCTGCCGAGCAAATCAAATTGCGGAGCGAACGTTTAGGTGATATTGATAACGAATTTTATCTTTATGCTGAGACCAATATGCAAGCCGTTCGCAGTCAAGTGGAGGCTATAAAACCTGATTTCCTCATTATCGACTCTATTCAGACCATCATGAGTCCAGAGATTTCTGGCGTTCAAGGTTCGGTTTCTCAGGTTCGTGAAGTTACTGCTGAACTCATGCAAATTGCCAAAACCAATAACATTGCCACATTTATTGTTGGGCATGTGACCAAGGAGGACAGCTGGCTGGACCACGTATGTTGGAACACATGGTGGACACGGTTCTCTATTTTGAGGGTGAACGTCATCATACCTTCCGTATTTTACGAGCAGTCAAAAACCGTTTTGGTTCAACTAATGAGATTGGGATTTTTGAGATGCAGTCTGGTGGTTTGGTAGAAGTGCTAAATCCTAGCCAAGTTTTCTTAGAGGAACGCCTAGACGGAGCCACAGGTTCTGCCATTGTTGTAACAATGGAAGGTAGCAGACCTATCTTAGCTGAAGTTCAAGCCTTGGTGACCCCAACCGTCTTTGGTAATGCCAAGCGGACAACAACAGGACTGGATTTTAACCGCGTCAGCCTCATTATGGCTGTTTTAGAGAAACGTTGTGGCCTTCTTCTCCAAAATCAAGATGCTTATTTAAAATCAGCTGGTGGTGTCAAATTGGACGAGCCGGCTATTGACCTTGCTGTTGCCGTTGCCATTGCTTCTAGTTACAAGGAGCTTCCAACCAATCCACAAGAAGCCTTTATAGGAGAAATTGGCTTGACCGGAGAGATACGCCGAGTAACTCGCATTGAACAGCGTATTAATGAAGCTGCTAAACTAGGTTTTACTAAGATTTATGCTCCCAAAAATTCTCTGCACGGCATGAAAATTCCAGAAGGTATCCAGGTGGTTGGCGTTACGACAGTGGGAGAAGTACTCAAAAAAGTCTTTTCATAAAAAAGTGATAAAAAAGC
The DNA here is from genome assembly GCA_046975465.1 of Streptococcus sp. Classification (GTDB taxonomy): domain Bacteria; phylum Bacillota; class Bacilli; order Lactobacillales; family Streptococcaceae; genus Streptococcus. Next base: position 3,650 of record JBKWCO010000078.1, read on the forward strand.
CAATTTGAAAACGTTTGCAAAATTATATCTCCAATGCTATACTTTTCCTAAGGATAGGGAGGTATTTATTATGCAATTTTTCACAGACAGCAACATGCAATTCCCTTTGGTAGAGCTATCTCTCAATCAAGGTGAAACGGTCTTTATCCAGCGGGGCAGTATGGTGTATCACACACCTAATGTGACGCTGAGTACTAAATTAAATGCCAGTGGTTCAGGTCTGGGCCGCTTTGTAAAAGCCGTTGGGCGTTCAATGGTTTCGGGTGAAAGTAGCTTTATTACTCAGGTTGTCTCACAGTCCAATAACGGTTTATAGCCTGGCCCCTGATTCTCCTGGTCAAGTGATTCCACTTTATTTAGGTGAAAACAGTACCGACTAAATGATGGTGCCTTTCTAGCACTTGATGGCGCAGCTTACTATACAATGGAGCTCCAGTCAGTTGGTAAGGCTATTTTTGGTGGTCAGGGTGGTTTCTTTGTGATGACAACCCAAGGTCAAGGAACCTCTTGGCAATGCTACGGTTCTATTAAAAAATTGAGCTAAACAACCAAGAAGTGACTATTGATAATGCTCATGTCGTTGCCTGGAGTCAGACACTTGATTACGATATTCACTTGGAAAATGGTTTCTGGCAGTCTATTGGGACAGGAGAGGGTGTTGTGAATACCTTTATAGGAACAGGTGAAATTTATGTTCAAAGTCTCAATCTTCAAACCTTTGCAGGCTTGCTTAATAGATACTTACCAAAACGTTCATAGTATAAATTGAAGGAGAGTGGATGCTTGTTAGCATCTATTCTCTTTTTTATATTGCGAACTCAATAGCTGACAAGTTAATAAAAAGATGATAAGATAGTGTTTAAATAATTTGATAGTCAAATTATTTTCTTCATTAGAAAGTGAGTTATTATGTCTTATTTTGAAAACTTTCTCAATGCCAACAAAGCCTATGTTGACCTCCACGGGACAGCCCATCTTCCCTTGAAACCAAAGACTAAGGTGGCTATTGTGACTTGTATGGATTCACGCCTTCACGTTGCCCAGGCCTTGGGGTTGGCCCTAGGTGACGCTCATATTTTGCGTAATGCGGGTGGTCGTGTAACGGAAGATATGATTCGTTCTTTGGTCATTTCTCAACAACAGATGGGGACACGAGAAATTGTAGTTCTTCACCATACAGATTGTGGTGCACAGACCTTTAAGAACGACGAGTTTACCGCCTATCTCAATAAGGAACTTGGTGTTGATGTGTCTGATCAAGATTTTCTTCCATTCACAGATGTAGAAGAGAGTGTTCGTGAAGATATGGCGATTCTTCGTCAGTCACCGCTTATTCCTGAGGATGTTATCATCTCTGGTGCGGTTTATGATGTAGATACTGGACGAATGACCCAAGTAAATCCTTAATACTGAATAGTTAAGCAGGCACGAATGCCTGCTTTTTATGATTCAACGACAAAAACTCAGCACACTGAAATAATGTACTGAGTCTGTCTCATTGTCTAAGTGACGATAAAAATAAGAATGACAGTCCCTAAATAGAAGAGACTGGTGATGAAGAAACTGATGCGCCAGAATAATTTAAAGAACCGTTTAAACTTAAAGGATTGTGTCTTCCTTAACATCTGAATTGTGATAATGATAGCTGCCAAGGATAGCAAGATCGTGATGTATGGCAGAAAACTATGGGTAAAGAAACGTGCTGATACGGCAACTACTTCAATAAAGTATAGCGGAAAGGTTAAATCAGCAAAATTCAGCCCAAGGTATTTTAAACTAAAGAAGCGATGGATAATAAAAGCAAAGATAGGTGTTAAAATCAAAAATGCTATGGCAAAGAATTTATATAGAATCATAAGTCTATTTTACCTCGAAAAGGCCTTTATGTAAATTTTTTCTTAAACTTAATAAGAAATTCTTGCATCTAAAAAGAATTTCTGTATAATAGATAAGGTATGTAAAAACATACTTGTGGGAGGTAACAAAACTTACTTACCGCCAAAACCACAATAGGAGGAAATTACAAAATGGCTAAAAAAGTCGAAAACATCGTAAAACTTCAGATTCCTGCTGGTAAAGCGACTCCAGCTCCACCAGTTGGACCAGCTCTTGGTCAAGCCGGAATCAACATCATGGGATTCACTAAAGAGTTTAACGCTCGTACAGCTGACCAAGCTGGTATGATCATCCCAGTTGTTATCTCTGTGTATGAAGATAAATCATTTGATTTCATCACTAAAACACCACCAGCTGCTGTTCTTTTGAAAAAAGCTGCAGGTGTTGAAAAAGGTTCAGGTACTCCAAACTCAGTTAAAGTTGCTTCAGTAACTCGTGCACAAGTACAAGAAATTGCTGAAACTAAAATGCCTGACTTGAACGCTGCAAACATCGAATCAGCTATGCGTATGATCGAAGGTACTGCACGTTCAATGGGATTCACTGTTACTGACTAATTCAGTTAACAAGAAAACCACAGACGTCGTCTCACTTCGCTGAGTGACGTGGAAGATGAAAGTCGTTATGACCACATTACACAAGGAGAAATAATTAACATGGCTAAAAAAAGCAAACAAATGCGTGCTGCTCTTGAGAAAATCGACAGCACAAAAGCTTACAGCGTAGAAGAAGCTGTAGCTCTTGCACAAGAAACTAACTTCGCAAAATTCGATGCTACTGTTGAAGTATCATACAATCTTAACATCGACGTTAAAAAAGCTGACCAACAAATCCGTGGTGCAATGGTATTGCCAAACGGTACTGGTAAAACTCAACGCGTTCTTGTATTTGCTCGTGGTGCTAAAGCTGAAGAAGCTAAAGCAGCAGGTGCTGACTTCGTTGGTGAAGATGAACTCGTTGCTAAAATCAACGGTGGATGGCTTGACTTTGACGTTGTTGTTGCAACACCAGATATGATGGCAATCGTTGGTCGTCTTGGACGTGTCCTTGGACCACGTAACTTGATGCCAAACCCTAAAACTGGTACTGTAACAATGGACGTTGCTAAAGCAGTTGAAGAGTCTAAAGGTGGTAAAATCACTTACCGTGCTGATAAAGCAGGTAACGTACAAGCTATCATCGGTAAAGTTTCATTCGAAACTGAAAAATTGGTTGAAAACTTCAAAGCATTTAACGATGCAATCCAAAAAGCTAAACCAGCTACAGCGAAAGGTACTTACATCACAAACCTTTCAATCACTACTACACAAGGTGCTGGTATCAAAGTTGATCCTAACTCATTGTAAGAATAGTAAAAACCTATCTTCGGATAGGTTTTTTTAATTATGTGACTTTAAGTCCGTTTCGCTCCGAAGGTGCGAAACAGATAAACCACCCGCTATGCGGG
>JBKWCO010000079.1:0-6976 GCA_046975465.1 Streptococcus sp.
TTACAGATTTTTTTTCTTTTTAGCTTTTTTGGTTAGGGCAAGGTCACAATTTTCAATGCTTGAGATAAGATGATTGGTCAATTGGAAGTCATCCACTTGAGGATTCAAGTCCACTTCGTAGACCAGTTGCATGGTCTCGCCTCCACCTGTGGTGTTAAGGGAAATCAAGTCGCACTCACTGGTGAAATTGAGCAGGGCTTTAGTGATTTTTTGATCAATCAAGTCTTGGTAGGAGACGTTAATGGTCAGGAGTCTACGACGTTGGTTGTCGGTACGACTTTGACGATTTTCCAAAAGAAGCCAAACAGCTAAAAGGAAGATAGTAAAGAGGACGGCTAGTAAGAGATAGCCTGTCCCAGATGCCAGACCAATAATCATGGCCATAAAGACGGCGATTAGCTCTCTAGAACCGCTGGTAGCAGAACGAAAACGAATGAGACTAAAGGTCCCTGCCACGGCAATAGAGGTCCCCAAACTACCATTGACAAGGAAGATAACTAGGGTCATCAAACATGGAAGTAGGGTCAAACTAATGACAAATTCTCTGGTGTAGAGGGTCCGGTATTTGTAAGTCCAGGTTAGGGCCAATCCTAAAACAAGGCTGACCAGTAAGGCCAGCATGAGTTGAAGGGGACTAGCGGTTGCGGTCGCATCATTAAAGATAGAATTGAAGAGATTAGACATAGGCGGCAGCTCCTTTTTCTTGTGCTGGACGTGGTCCGTAGTCTAGACCTTGAGATTTATGGTAGGCACAGCTGTATTTTGAGAATTTTTGCTCTTCCAAACCATGTTTGTCTAAGATAGCTTGAAGCCAGTCTGGTTTTTGCCCAGGTGCCTTGATTTCCATGATTATCGTATCTTCATCTAGAAGGGGAAAACCATGATTTCCCTTAAAGAGACTGACGTCTTCATCACGGTAAGTCAAATTTTGGTCAAGGGTAACACGAACTTTATTGTAGGCATAGCCTTCGATAGTCTCTTTTTCTTTCATCGAAAAACGGTCGTAGTAGATATACATGCGAGGTTTGAGGCCCTCATCATAGCGCTGGCGTAACTGGTGAATATCCTGTAACAGCTGACGGTCAGTGATTTGACCATGATTCTTACCGTCTGTCATCAAGTTTGTGATGGCAAGTGGAGTTGAAACGAGACGAAACTTATGACCGATTCCCTCCTCATCCTTAGCTTTGACCTCTAGAAAGACCTTGCTATCACTTTTGGGATTGGCGAGATAGGTACGCATGCGGATTTTCTCTTGACGGTGATTACCATCTAGGGCATCTTGGATGACGTCAAAATTATCCGTATCAAAGTAAATATTTGAAATGGTAGATGTCGGATAGTCATCTTCTACTAAATACTCCTTGAGATCAGCGAGCAGGTCTTCATGATTGTCCTTTGAGACCACATATTTTGTTTCAATACGTTTAAAACGTGTTTCCAATTGTTTAACCATGAAAAACTCCTTTTTTAGATAAGATACAAAGCCGTAAAGCAACTCCCAGGAAATAGGGGGACCAGCCGCAGGAGTTTATCTCCAAGCAGGGCCCATCTTTTTCCCCCGAGTTGTAGGCGTGTTCAATTAAATAAGATACAAAGCCGTCAATTCAAGATTTGGCTTTTATTTTTTAGTAGAAAATTAAGTTGAGAGCAAATGTACTATTTCTATAAAGTACTTACTTGATCGCCTATTAGTCTATGGGACTTTTCTGAAAGTTTTCCTAAGCTAAACTTTCACCAAACTTAACTTAAGATAAGTTTTAGTTAACCTTTAGAAATGTTTTAGGTAAGTCCCGTAAACTGTAATCATCCAAACGAACCCGAGAGGAAAAAATATGAAATCAAAAAAACTAAAAAAATGGACGACTTTATTGACCTGTGCGACTGCCCTAACAGTCATGACAGCTTGTAGCCAATCAAGCAGTCAGTCAACTGGGACGACGTCAAGCACTACATCAAAAACAAGTGCTGTAACAGCAACGACTAGTAAGAAAACAAATAAGAACAACAGCAACTATTTTACTTCTAAAGACTCGGACACATCTTATGATGAAAGTTCTGCCTCTAAGATTAAGTTATCAGGCTCATCTGCGGATGTTTCAGGTGATGGCATAACGGTATCAGATTCAACCGTAACCATCTCCAAAGCTGGGACTCTACGTCATTTCTGGAAAATCCGATGGTGTGCAAATCAAGGTGGATGCTGGGATTCAGATGATGTCCATATTGTTCTAGATGGTGCTACCATGACAAATACAAATGCAGCAATCAACGCTACAAAAGTCGGACATGTCTATCTAACGCTTAAAGATGGAACCACTAGCACCTCTCTGATTCAAGTTCTAATAGTGATGAAGATGCGGATGCTGTGATTTTCTCTAAGGGAGATTTGACAATTAATGGGTCAGGTACTCTTAACATTGATGCCAAGAAAAACAACGGTATTAAAGCAAACGACAGCCTTCATATAACAGGCGGTACCTACAAGATTACTTCAGTCGGTGATGCCTTCAATGTCAATGATGAACTTAATATCACAGGAACAACCATGACTATTGAGGCCGAAGAAGATGCGTTAAGGTCGACAATGATGACGACACCTCAGTAGGGACCATGTATCTGTCTGATAATACCATGACCATTAAGGCTGGTGACGACGGTATTCATGCGTCAGGGGACATGATTATTGATAGTGGTACTTACAAGGTTGAAAAATCAACTGAAGGTATCGAAGGGAAATCTGTGACCATCAATGGTGGAAATATAGATGTCTATGCGACGGATGATGGTGTCAATGCGGCCAATGCTAATGCCAGTCAAAGTGAGAATTTCTTCAAGATGACTGGTGGAACCCTAAATGTTGAGGTTGGCGAGGGCGACACCGACCCAATTGATTCTAACGGCGATATTATTGTATCGGGTGGAACGATTAATTTGACTGGTCAGTCTGGCTTTGACTTTGATGGTTCAGCGACCTATACCGGTGGTGACATTACTATCAATGGTGAGAAACAAACTAAGATTGAAAACTCAATGCCTGGCGGCGGTGGCCCTCAAGGTAGCGGTGGTCCCCAAGGTGGTGGGCAACCAGGTGGCTTTGGCGGAGGTCACTAAAGAGTCATAGGATGAAACAGAAAGGAAGTGCCTATGTATATTATTATTCCAGCTTATGAACCAGACAAACGCCTGATTCAGGTGGTTCAAGATATTACTTTAAAACTCCTAAATCACGCATTATTGTTGTCAATGATGGGAGTGGACCACGCTATAACGACTATTACGACGAAACAGCCCTTTTGGAGCTACGGTCCTTAAACACCCGATTAATAAAGGAAAAGGAGCCGCTTTAAAGACTGCTTTCGCTTATATCAAGAAGAAGTGGTCAGCCAACATCTGTCTGCTCAACCTATAGTAACAGTTGACAGCGATGGTCAGCATCTGATTAAGGATATTGTCCGTGTAGCCAAGGCGACCGAGGAAAATCCAAGTCATCTTATCTTGGGTGCGCGTGCCTTTGTTGGTAAGGTACCAGCACGTAGCCGCTTTGGAAATAAGGTAACTGCTGGACTTTTCCGTCTAGTAACTGGCCAGAGAGTCACAGATACTCAGACGGGGCTTCGAGGCATGTCAACCGACCTGATTCCATGGCTTCTTAATCTGGATGGCAATCGTTTTGAGTACGAGTTTAATATGTTGCTTGAAGCCAAAAAGTCAGGCCACCAAATCTCTGAAGTCCCTATCGAAACCGTTTATCTGGAGGAAAATAAAAGTTCGCACTTTCGCCCCATTCGTGATTCCATCCGTATTTACAGCCCTTTTTTAAAGTTCTCTGGCACGGCCGTCTTGGCCTCAGTCATTGATGCAACCGCCTTATTTGTGCTCTTTGCCTTGACGAAAAATCTCCTCCTTTCGGTCGTGCTAGCTCGAGTGATTTCGGCTTCCAGCCAGTGTCTACTAAACGCTAATGTGGTCTTCAATCCGACAAGCTCCTCTTTAGATCGAGTGTTCGCTACTTTATGTTGGTCCTGGTCCTCTTGGCTTGTAATTATTTCTTACTTAGTAGTCTAGTTGCCATTGGTTTGGGACTGGTTCTGGCAAAATTGGTCACAGAAACCTTGCTCTTTTAGTCAGTTACAGGGTTCAACATAACGTGGTTTTGCTTAATAGCTGGCTTGAAAATTGCCAACTGATTGCATAGAGATAGCTTAATCAATGACCTCTAAAAACTTTCCTAAAAAATAGAAAAAGACTACCGTTTTCTAGATTCGGTAGCTTTTAATATTTGTCGAAATGTTTTTCAATTTACATTATGATTAAAAAGTTAAAAGGTCTGATAAAGTCTCCAAATGCTTGAAAAAATATGCTATAATGAAATTGTTTGAATTATGTAGATTTTCATTCAAACTAGGAAAATGAAATGAGGACCTAAAATGGGAAAAAAGGTACATTACAAGCTTCACAAAGTTAAGAAGCAATGGGTGACGATTGCCGTCACTTCGGCAGCACTTGCCTCTATTGTAGGTGGTGCTACAGTAGCTAATCAAAAGGTTTCAGCCGATGAAACAACAGAACCAGTTGCTACTACGACAGCTGAAAGCGATGTTGTGGTCGAAACGCATGAAGTAGAGACTCCAGCAGCAACTGCTACGACAGATGTTACAGCAGTAACAAATGACAAGGCAACAACTACAGATACTGTAGCAACTCCAGCACCAGCAACGGCTACAACTGATACAACTACTAATGTGGCAGCACCAGCAGCGACTGATCGTGCAGCAGTAGCTAATGGTGCTACAGAAACACCAGCAAATGCAACTGTAGCGACAGATACAACGCTTACAGTAGCTGAAAACCAAAATCTGGTGTTACTGAAAAAGAAGAAACAGCAGCGCTTTCTTTGGACAACATTAAGCAAGTTGATGGAAAATACTATTATGTCAAAGAAGATGGTTCATACAAAACAAATTTTGCTGTTTCAGTTAATGGCCAGTTGCTTTACTTCGGTAAAGACGGTGCTTTGACAAGCACATCAACACACTCATTCACACCAGGTACAACTAATCTAGTTGATTCTTTCTCTTCACATAATCGTGCTTACGATTCTAAGAAAGAAAGCTTTGAGTTGGTAGATGGGTATTTGACGCCAAATAGCTGGTACCGTCCAGTCACTATTTTGGAAAATGGTGAAAAATGGCGCGTGTCAACTGAGAAAGACTTCCGTCCACTTTTGATGGCATGGTGGCCTGATGTAGATACACAAGTGGCCTACCTCAATACTTTCTCTAAACATTTTAACCTTAACCAACTTATTCAACCAGCCAAAGTCAATCAGAATTGAATGCAGCTGCTAAGACTATTCAAATTAAGATTGAGCAAGAAATCTCGCTAAACAATCAACAGAATGGCTTCGTCAAGCAATTTCTTCATTTGTTAAGGAACAAGAGCAGTGGAGTGTTGCAACAGAAAACTATACACAAGCTGACCACCTTCAAGGTGGAGCCCTTCTTTATGTCAATAATGATAAGACACCTTGGGCAAATTCTGATTATCGTTTGCTTAACCGTACACCAAGTAACCAAGATGGTTCTCTAAATGGTACAGGAAGATACTTGGGTGGTTATGAATTCCTACTTGCCAATGACGTTGATAACTCAAATCCAGTTGTGCAAGCTGAGCAGTTGAACCAAATTCACTATCTTGTGAACTGGGGATCAATTGTTATGGGTGATAAGGATGCTAACTTTGATGGTATCCGTGTTGATGCAGTTGATAATGTTGATGCAGACCTTCTCCAAGTTTATACAAACTACTTCCGTGCAGCCTTTGGTGTGGATAAATCTGAAGCAAATGCACTTGCTCACATTTCTATCCTTGAAGCTTGGGATTTAAATGATAATGCTTATAATCAAAAACATGATGGTGCAGCCCTTGCCATGGATAATAACCTTCGTTATGCAATTATGGGTGCACTTTATGGATCTGGATCTTCATTGAAAGATTTGATTACTAGCAGTTTGACAGACCGTACAAATAATAGTAAGTACGGAGATACACAAGCTAACTATATCTTTGCGCGTGCTCATGATAACCTTGTTCAAGATATCATTCGTGATATTGTTCAAAAAGAAATCAATCCAAAATCAGATGGTTATACCATGACTGATGCTGAATTGAAACGTGCCTTTGAAATCTATAATGAAGATATGAAGAAGGCAGAAAAACGTTATACTATTAACAATATTCCAGCCGCCTATGCTTTGATTCTTCAAAATATGGAGCAGGTAACTCGTGTTTATTATGGAGATCTTTATACGGATAACGGCCAATATATGGCTACCAAGTCTCCTTACTATGATGCTATCACAACTCTCTTGAAGAACCGTATGAAATATGTTTCAGGTGGACAATCGATGAAAGTCGACACGTTCAATGGAAAAGAAATCTTGTCATCTGTTCGTTACGGTAAAGATATTATGACTGCTGACCAAACTACGGGTGTAGCAGAGACAAGTAAACATTCTGGTATGTTGACCTTATTGCCAATAATCAGGATTTCTCACTGGGTGATGGTACTTTGAAAGTTAACATGGGTAAACTTCATGCTAACCAAGCCTACCGTCCATTACTTCTTGGTACTGATAAGGGAATTGTCACTTACGAGAATGATGCAGCTGCAGCTGGAAAAATTAAATACACTGATGCTGAAGGGAACTTGACTTTTAGTGGAGATGAAATTAAGGGGTATCGAACTGTTGATATGAGAGGTTATCTTGGTGTATGGGTACCAGTAGGTGCACCTGATAACCAAGATATCCGTGTTAAAGGTTCAGATAAGAAACTTGACAAGACATTTTCTGCTACTGAAGCATTGGACTCACAAGTTATCTATGAAGGTTTCTCAAACTTCCAAGATTTTGTTGAAAAAGATAGCCAATATACTAATAAATTGATTGCAGAAAATGCAGAACTCTTCAAG
>JBKWCO010000080.1:0-6830 GCA_046975465.1 Streptococcus sp.
ACTGTGAATAGGCAATAATTGCTATTTTTTATATAAACAAGAAAAACCATAGGACTGTCACTTAAGACTGTCCTATGGTTTCTTTTATTTTTCTGTATTTAGTAACCTGCCTAGGAATCGTTGTAGGGCGAAGAAAACGATGAGGCTGGCCAATGTTTCTCCAAGGAAGGATGAGCTATTGACAATAAATGAATAGAGATAAGGGCTTTGTCCTTTAGGGGCATAGCTTCCCCAAAAGATGACACCGGCTATAAAGTGAATGAGGTAACGAGCGAAGCTACCAAGAAGAATCCCCTCAGTAATCACCATCAGAGACTTGACTTTATTGCCTTGTTTAATGGCTTTATCAAGGGCTGGTTTGACCACACCACTGATACCAATCAGACTAAAGGCGACAAAGTACTCCAGAAACCCTTGTGTCAAGGTCAGCCAACCACCGGCTGCCTGTCCTGTCACCACTTGAAGTAGCCCCCAGATAAGACCGCCCATAGCACCAGCTTTAACCCCCCAGCGAAAACTGAGGAGAAAGATAGGTACCATCTTAAAGGAAAGGGAAATCCAAGGGCCTAGTGACATGGGCTGGGTAACTAGGTCCAGGATATAAGCAATGGTTGCAAAAAGGGCAACCTCAATCATTGGTCGAATATTTGTTTTCGACATAAAAAAACCTCCTATACCAATCGTCTTGATTGGCTGTTTTTTGCCACATCAAAACGACGTCATAGAAGTTCCTCTATTTCAATCTATTTTGAGACACATCCCTACGCAGGTCCTAACCTGATCAGGTGGTAAGAGTTTAGGCATGTCTTGAAGAAATAATCAAGCTAGCCATTCTCAGCAATTGCTCCTCTTGTGACTCCTTAATTGTACTACCAGAAACCCATTTCTGCAAGTGTCTGAAATCCTAAAATTGTGGTATAGTTAAAGCAAGGATTATCTTTACAGCTAAAAAGGAGAAAAATTATGGGACTTTTTCAGGACTGCTTGGTAATGCATCTAAAAAGATAATGATAAGGTTGAGCGCCAATTGGAAGGCATCTTAATTCCAGGTGAACAGGTGAGTTAGCCTATGTCTTGTTCGTGACTGATTGTCTTTACAGAGAAACGCTTGATTTTAGTCGATAAGCAAGGTGTTACAGGAAGAAGACTTCTTACAAGTCCTATCCCTTATCACTCGATTTCTCGTTTTACTGTAGAGAGCTCAGGGCACTTTGACCTAGATGCTGAACTTAAGATTTGGATTTCATCAGCACTTGAGCCTGCAGAGGTCTTCAATTTAAGAGTGATAATAATGTCTTTGAAATTCAACAAGCTTTGGCAGCAGCAGTGCTAAAGTAATGAGGAAGAAAAATGTTTATTGAAAAAGAACTGGGTTATAAGCGTCACTGGATTAATATTGACTCAGATATTATTTCTGAGCAATCCTACCTTTATACCAAGTATGATATTGATCAGGAAACCATAGAGTATGCTTTGGATAAAAATGAACGAGCTCACATGGACTACAATCGTGAGAATGGGACAATCACCTTTATCTATAACGTTCTGGCACTTGAAAAGGACAAGGAATACTATGAAACCATTCCTCTGACCTTTATTGTTCAAGATACGCGTTTGGTGACCATTAGTAACGAGGATAACGCTTATGTGATAAGCAAGATGCAAGATTATGTGGATAACCATGAGGATTTGTCTATCTACAAATTGCTCTTTGCAGGACTTGAGATGATTTCAAATGCCTATTATCCTGTCATTGAACGTTTGGATAAGCAAAAGATGAGGTTAGTCGACGCCTAAGACAGACCACGACCAGTAAGAATCTTTACGACCTTTCAGATTTAGAAACAGGCATGGTTATTTGGTAGCTGCAGCCACACGAAACTTGCTTCTGGAACACATCAAGGGTCACGCCATTTACCGACGTCTTGACGAGGTGGAAAAAGAACAGTTTGATGATGCCATGATTGAAGCTAGACAGCTTGTTGCTATGACGGATTTGATTTCTAAGGTCTTGCAGCAATTGTCAGGTTCTTATAACAACATCTTGAATAACAACCTGAACAACAACTTGAGTAATTTGACCATTATCGAGGTCTCTTGGGAGTGCTTGCTGTTATTACAGGATTCTTTGGAATGAATGTTCCTCTACCTTTATGACTGTCAGCCCTGCTTGATTTTCATCATCATTGGTAGTGTGATTCTTTGTGTGGCTCTGGCTCAATTCCTCGTTGGCTGGTCCATAAACGATAATCAATCTGAAACCGTCTTCTCAAATTGAAGGCGGTTTTAAAACGTTATTTTCTGTCTTTTTATTTCTAAATATGATAGACTAGATGAGTTGTTAAAATAAACGACTATTAAATACAGGTAGTTAATCTACTACACAACCAAGTCTCATAAGGTGGCTTCGCACCGCCTTCAAATAGAAAGAAGAATACTTTGAAATTTACAGATTTAAACCTATCAGAAGACATCCAATCAGCTGTTGTAGCTGCCGGTTTTGAAAAACCATCACCTATCCAAGAGTTGACAATTCCACTCGCTCTTGAAGGTAAGGATGTTATCGGTCAGGCCCAAACTGGTACTGGTAAAACAGCTGCCTTTGGTTTGCCTACCCTAGATAAAATTCGTACAGAAGAAAATACAATCCAAGCCCTTGTTATTGCCCCAACACGTGAGTTGGCAGTGCAATCTCAAGAAGAGCTTTTCCGTTTTGGTCGTGACAAAGGCGTTAAAGTTCGCTCAGTCTACGGTGGTTCAAGCATTGAGAAACAAATCAAGGCCCTCCGTTCAGGTGCCCATATCGTTGTAGGAACACCAGGTCGTCTCCTTGACCTTATCAAACGTAAGGCTCTTAAACTCAATAATATCGAGACTTTGATTTTGGATGAAGCGGATGAAATGCTTAACATGGGCTTCCTTGAAGACATTGAAGCTATCATTAGCCGAGTACCAGAAGAACGTCAAACCCTTCTTTTCTCAGCAACTATGCCTGATGCCATCAAACGTATTGGTGTGCAGTTCATGAAAGATCCTGAGCATGTGAAAATCAAGGCTAAAGAATTGACCAATGTTAACGTTGACCAATACTTTATCCGAGTGAAGGAACAAGAGAAGTTTGATACCATGACTCGCCTTATGGACGTTGACCAACCAGAATTGTCAATTGTCTTTGGTCGTACCAAACGTCGTGTGGATGGGTTGACACGTGGTTTGAAACTTCGTGGTTTCCGTGCAGAGGGTATCCACGGTGACCTTGATCAAAACAAGCGTCTTCGTGTTATCCGTGACTTCAAGAACGACCAAATCGATATTTTGGTTGCGACAGACGTTGCTGCGCGTGGTCTTGACATTTCAGGTGTCACTCACGTCTACAACTACGATATTCCACAAGATCCAGAAAGCTACGTTCACCGTATTGGACGTACAGGACGTGCAGGCCAATCAGGTCAATCTATTACTTTCGTAGCACCAAACGAAATGGGTTACTTGGGAATCATCGAAAATTTGACCAAGAAACGCATGAAAGGCCTTAAGCCACCAACAGCTCAAGAAGCCTTCCAAGCTAAGAAGAAAGTTGCCCTTAAGAAGATCGAACGCGACTTTGCGGATGAAGCTATCCGTTCTAACTTTGACAAGTTCAAGGGTGATGCGGTTAAATTGGCTCAAGAATTCACTCCTGAAGAATTGGCGCTTTACATCTTGAGCTTGACCGTTCAAGATCCAGAGACAATGCCAGAAGTGGAAATTGCACGTGAAAAACCATTGCCATTCAAACCATCAGGTGGTAGCTTTGGTGGTAAAGGCAAAAGTGGTCGTGGCAACCGAGGCCGTGACAATAACCGTCGTGGTGGATACCGTGGCGACCGTAACCGTGATGACCGTGACGGTGGCTATCGTGACTTCAAACGCAAGTCTAAGAAAAACAGCCGTGACTTCGAAAATCGTGGCAACAAACGTCCACACCGTACCTCAAGCGAAAAGAAAAATGGCTTTGTTATCCGTAACAAGGGTGATAAATAAAGATGAAAACGCTCTAAAAATAGAGCGTTTTCCTATACCTTGAATATACAATATAGGTACATAATAAATTGCACTTATTCTTGCAATTTATCGAATCAAAACAGCACCATTTCAAGTAGGACAAAAGATGCTATTTCATTGACAATATTCTCCTTAATTGAAGTATATTTTAGTGTTTATTACTATTTTTGCGGAAGTTATATCTCTTGACGAGGATTAAATTTTTCGATAATATTAATATTCAATAAAATTAAATTGTACAGGTTGTTAATAATACAGTGGTTAAACCTGTTGATAAGGTTGTTTACAACAATATAAGTAAGCCAGTTTATAATCGTATCGTTAAACCAGTATCTGGGTTTATCAATAGGAAAGTTATAAAACCAGTTTATAATAATATAGTTAAACCTGTCTACAACCGTGTTGTGAAACCAATTGTTAGACCGATTTATCAAAAAGTTGTTAGACCAATTGCAAAAGCAACAAAACGTTATATTGTAAGACCTGTCGTAAATACTGTAAAACGTTTTGTTGTAACTCCAGTCAAGAAATTGTTTGGTCGTAGAAAAGGAAAGAGAAGATGACAATGCAAAAAGAATTATTTTAGGGATTTTTGTGGGACTGCTTACAGTCTTGTGTATGAGTCTATTTATCTTTATTAATTTAAAATTTAACTCTGTTTATTATGCTCAGCATATTCCTCATAAAGAGGGAACAGAACCGGACATCATTATGTTGATGGAGAATATGGGTTGGGCCTATACACCGGAAATAGAAGGTATTAGCTACGATGATGATGGGTCGTATTCTATAACTAGAGAAAAAGGAACTAAAACGTCTGTATTAGATCTTTCAGGTGATACTCTATTTTTTCATTCGGAGTCAGATGATATGTATCTTCTTAATCGTCATTTTTCTATCCAACATGCTTTTGACAAACGTTATCACAAGATAAAATATAATCAACGAAAAGTCCTAAAAGAAATTAGAGAGACCGTTCAACCTGTGATTGATGCTCAACCAAAACCATTAATCAATCTTCAGTGGTTGTTTAATTTAATTTATAAAAGTAGGTTTAATTAGAGAATAAGAAGCATGGAAGCATTTTGTAAGATTATTTATATCTAAAGATGAGTTTATCTATATTGTGGCATTTACTGTGAATTTAATTCAGGACACCTTCCAGGGTGTCTTTTTTTACTAAATTTGGAGTAATACTACTGATTTTAAAGCTTTTAGAGCATGTAGAATCACTCGCGCGCATGAGTTGTACTACTATGAGAGTATATTCCAAATGGAAGTGATCTAACATTGGTTGATAATCAGATCATTCAGCTGTGAGAGAACAAACTTAATAATAAGGCACGAAAATATCATAACTGGAAAACATCTTATGAAGTCTTATAAGAGGAAAGTATGTACTTAATTTGATAATTCAAGACCAAAAAACACACGGTTATTTTTCCGTGTGTTCTTTGATATAGGCCAGTTTTTCTCTCGGCTTTTTTTCTTAAAGCGTGCTTCGCGCTCATGGCTTCAGGCTTGCTAGTGAAGGCTTCTGAGTAGAGGAGTTTAACTGGTAGGCGAGCTCTGTATACTTGGCGCCTTTGCCTGAGTTATGGGTTTTGAGGCGGCGTTCGACATCTGTGGTGTAGCCTGTATAGAAGGTGCCATCAGCACACTCAACCACATACATGTAGGCCTTGCTATCCTTTTCTGTCATCGTTTAGGACTCACCCTCAGTCTTTTCCCAAAGTAAATCTCAAAGATTTCGTCGGTATAATCACCATTTTCCTTGTGCACAAAGAGAGGTGGAAGGATTTTCAAGCCATCTGTTGAACCGTCTTTAATGGCTTCAATTAGGAGCATGTTAGCCTCTCGTCCCATTTTAGGATAGATAAACTGGATGCGTTTAGGTGCTAGATTATACTGGCGCATGGTGTCGATGATATCCAAAAGCGGTCAGGGCGATGCACGATGGCAATGCGCCCGTTAGATTTGAGGGCATGACGTGCAACCTGACAAATTTCTTCTAAATTCGTCGTGATTTCATGACGGGCCAAGAGGTAGTGCTCGGAGAGATTCTTCTTGGACGTTTCTGTCGCCTTAAAGTAGGGAGGGTTACAGAGGATAAGATCCACCTGAGATCGTGGGGCATGGTCAAGCAAATTTTTCAGGTCGTCATTGACAACAGTCACCTGGTCCTCTAGTTGGTTGAGAGTGACGGAGCGTTTAGCCATATCAGCCAGGCGTTCTTGCAACTCTACCAAGGTAATCGGCGCCTTAGTGCGTGTGCTGGCAAAGAGGCCAACGGCCCCATTTCCCGAACAGAGGTCAACGATTAATCCTTTCTTTGGAATTTTTGGAAACCGAGAGAGGAGAACGCTATCAATAGAATAGCTAAAGACCTCCTTGTTTTGTATGATTTTTACATCTGTGGAGAAGAGTTGGTCAATGCGTTCTCCATCTTTTAAAATTGGATTTGTCATAGCTTTTATTGTAACAAAAAACAGCTCCCAAAGGAACTGTTGCGAGTGATTACTCTAGGACACCAAAGGTGTAGCCTTGGTCTTTGAAGTATTCGATGATTTGTGGAAGGGTCTGAACTGTGAGCTCCTTACCAGCAGTGTCGTGCATAAGCACAACCTTAACATGACTCTCAGGGAAATATTTTTGTGAACCATCCAAGTAGGCCATCATGCTTTCAGATGTCGTTGGGCGAACAGAGGCTGGTTCTGCATCACCACAAAGCATGTTCCAGTCAATCCACTGGACATCTTGTTTTGAAATCCTTACCTAAGATGGCT
>JBKWCO010000081.1:0-6760 GCA_046975465.1 Streptococcus sp.
AAGCAGATTTGCTTAAGGGAACACCTCTTTCAGATGTTGTCTCAAACCACTCTGAGGTCAGCTTTAGTACGCATGAGCTGACTCAGACTAATGAAGGATACCTCACACAAAAAGTATCGCTTAGTTTCTACGATTATAGTCCAGACAGTGGTAAACTTAAGACCGTTCACTTAACTTTCGACTATGACAAACGTGAAAACGAGTACTTCTTGACAGACAAATCAGACGAATAAGACTACTTTTTAATTAATTCAAGCTCAGGGTTGCCTGGGCTTTTTAGTATCAACAAAAGAGGATAAAATCTGGTATAATAGGAGTGATTGATTTTTCAAGAAAGAAGTGTCACACATGAACATACAACAACTACGTTATGTCGTAGCCATTGCCAACAGCGGAACCTTCCGTGAGGCAGCCAGCAAGCTCTTTGTGAGTCAGCCTAGCCTTTCGGTGGCTATCAAGGATTTGGAGCAGGAGCTGAATTTCCAAATTTTCACTCGTACAACGACGGGGGCTGTCTTGACTAGTCAAGGCATGACTTTTTACGAGCGTGCGCTTGAGGTGGTACGCAGTTTTGATAGTTTTGAAAATCGCTATCTCAATGCTTCTGAAAAGGGCAATCAGTTTTCAATTGCCAGTCAGCACTATGACTTTTTGCCACCTTTGATTACGACTTTTTCAGAGCGTTACCCTGATTACAAGGATTTCCGTATCTTTGAGTCTACGACCATTCAGATTTTGGATGAGGTAGCCAAGGGACACAGTGAGATTGGGATTATCTATTTGAATCGTCAAAATAGCAAGGGAATCCATCAAAATATGGACAAACTTGGTCTTGAGGCTATTGATATGATTCCGTTTAAAACGCATATTTATCTCCGTAAGGGGCATCCTCTGGCTAAAAAAGAAAGTCTTGTCATGGAGGACTTGGCGGCCTTGCCTACAGTGCGTTTCACTCAGGAGAAGGACGAGTATCTTTACTATTCTGAAAACTTCGTGGATACGTCAGATTCTTCTCTGATGTTTAACGTGACAGACCGTGCGACTTTGAACGGTATCTTGGAACGTACGGATGCTTATGCGACGGGATCTGGTTTCTTGGATGCACAAAGTGTGAACGGGATTACGGTTATTCCGCTTGAGGATAATTTGGATAATAAGATGGTTTATGTCCGTCGTAAAGGGATTAACTTGTCATCTTGTGCTCTCAAGTTTGTCAATGTTATGTTTGACTACTTTGATACTTACAAACCATAGGAGGACTTATGCGTAAGGTTGCGATTCCTTTGGCTATTCTGGCTTTGATTGGTTTGGATCAGTGGGTTAAGCATTGGGTTGTGGCAAATATTGCCCTTAACCAAGTTATCAAGGCGATTCCTGGACTTTTCAGCTTGACCTATCTGCAAAACCGTGGTGCTGCCTTTTCGATTTTACAGGATCAGAAATATTTCTTTGTGATTTTGACGGTTCTAGTGATTGGTGCGGCTCTGGTTTATCTGATTAAGAATTATCAGAAGAGTCTTTGGCTGATGCTATCTTTGGTTTTGATTATCTCAGGTGGTATTGGTAACTTTATTGACCGTGTGCACTTGGGTTACGTGGTTGATATGGTTCAGCTTGATTTTATTGATTTTGCAATATTTAACGTGGCAGACTCCTATCTAACGGTAGGCGTGCTGCTCTTGATTTTAATCTTATGGAAAGAGGAAAATGGAAGTCATCATTAAAGAGGCGGGTAACCGTCTGGACAAGGCTTTGGCAGATTTGACAGAATTGTCACGTAGTCAGGCCAATGAAGCGATTAAGGCTGGAACGGTCTTGGTTAATGGGAAGTCGGCAAAGGCCAAGTATGCGGTTAAAGAGGGTGATGTCATCACCTATGAATTGCCAGAAGAAGAGGTCTTGGAATACAAGGCTGAAGATATTCCTTTGGATATTATCTACGAAGATGCGGATGTGGCAGTGGTCAACAAGCCTCAAGGCATGGTTGTCCATCCATCAGCTGGTCACACGTCTGGTACCTTGGTCAATGCTCTGATGTACCATGTCAAGGACCTCTCGTCTATCAATGGTGTGGTTCGTCCAGGGATTGTCCACCGTATCGACAAGGACACATCTGGTCTCCTTATGATCGCTAAGAATGATAAGGCTCACAATGCTTTGGCGGCTGAGCTTAAGGACAAGAAGTCTCTGCGCAAGTATGTGGCTATCGTGCATGGCAATCTGCCTAACGACCGAGGCGTGATTGAAGCTCCGATTGGGCGTTCAGACAAGGACCGCAAGAAGCAAGCGGTAACGGCCAAAGGGAAGCCTGCGGTAACTCGCTTTACTGTTTTGGAACGCTTTGGCAATTATACTTGGTGGAGCTGCAGCTAGAAACAGGTCGTACCCATCAAATCGTGTGCACATGGCTTATATTGGTCATCCAGTGGCGGGAGATCCTCTATATGGGCCTCGAAGACCCTCAAGGGTCACGGACAATTTCTACATGCCAAGACCCTTGGTTTCACGCATCCTACGACTGGAGAATTGGTCGAATTTACAGCAGAAGAACCTGCTATTTTCAAGGAAACTTTGGAGAAGTTGAGAAAAGGTAATAATCATCAAACGGATGGTCTTTCTTGGGAGAGGCTATCCGTTTTTCTTGTAAAAGGGTCTAAATTTTGCTATAATTTACCTAATTGAATAAGTCCTTTAATCACTGTCCAGAGAGGCAGGCAAGGAGCCATGAGAAGTGTACGGGTGAACTGTACTCATATTTTTGTGTATCTCCTTGTTTTCGAGGGGATTTTTTTGTATTTAGAAAGGTTCTTTTTATGAAGAAAAAAGAGATCGTCGATGACGTAACCATGAAACGTGCCATTACACGTATCACTTATGAGATTATTGAGCGTAACAAAAATCTCGATAAGATTGTCTTGGCTGGTATTAAGACACGTGGTGTCTATATTGCCCAGCGCATCCAAGAGCGCTTGAAACAGTTGGAAAACCTTGATGTGCCATTGATTGAGCTTGACACTAAGGCTTTCCGTGATGATGTTAAGGCTGAGCAAGACACATCTGTTTTCCCTATTGAAATTGATGGTACAGATGTTATCCTTGTGGATGATGTGCTTTACACAGGTCGTACGATTCGTGCAGCTATTGATAATATCGTTAGCCATGGACGTCCGGCGCGTGTTGGTTTGGCTGTCTTGGTTGACCGTGGTCACCGTGAATTGCCAATCCGTGCGGACTATGTTGGTAAAAATATCCCAACTAGTGAGTCAGAAGAAATCGAAGTTTTGGTCGCAGAAGTTGATGGCAAAGATAGCGTCAACATTATCGATCCAAGCTAAATTGGCTGACAGATAGGGTAATATGCCCTTTGTATCTTGTTACTGAACACGCCCTGCCCTGTGCAAAGATAAATATTCTTAGAGCTGGCGCTCCGTCATCATATTTCCTATTTTTGCTTTAGGCTTTAGACGGCTTTGTATCTTGTTTACTGAACACGGGACTCACTCTTAGAAAAAAAGAGCAGTCCCTAGCACTCTTTGGAGTGCCTTGTCGACTCCATTTTCACAGAAATGTTTAGCTACGCTAAAACGTCCCTTTGTTTAACCGAACACGGGCTGTTGCAAATAGATAATCTTCCTAGAAGCTAAAGCTTCGGCGTCAGATTTCAATTTTACTGCTCTTTATGCCCTTTGTATCTTATTAATTGAACACGGGCTAAGAGCTGTGTAAAATAGATAAATCTTCCTGGAAGCTAAAGCTTCTGCGTCGGATTTCCTAATTTTACTTTGCTCTTTATACGCCCTTTGTATCTTAATTTTAAGGAGTCCTTTGATATCGTGAATAACGTAAAATATGATGTGAATGATATGCCAAAACCTGGTTTATTGGTTGGTTTGTCATTCCAGCACTTGTTTGCTATGTTTGGTGCGACGGTGCTTGTGCCGATTTTGGTTGGGATTGATCCCGCTATTACTCTTTTCATCTGGTTTGGGAACTTTGGCTCACTTGACGGTGACCAAGTACAAAATTCCAGCTTACATGGGGTCTAGTTTGGTCTATTGCGGCTATGCAGACACTTATGAAGACGGATGGAATTGCAGCGGTGGCTCAAGGTGCCATGGCAGGTGGTTTGGTTTACTTGCTTGTGGCTCTGATTGTTAAGTATGCGGGTAAAGACTGGATTGATAAGGTCCTTCCACCAATCGTGGTTGGTCCCATTATCATGGTGATTGGTTTGAACCTTGCAGCCAATGCAGTCAATGATGCGACAACTTTAAATAAAAGCTATAGTATCTATGCTCTATTGATTTCGATGATGACCCTCTTTGCGGTTATCCTCTTTAACATGTATGGCAAGAAGATTGTCGGTGTCATCCCAATTTTACTTGGTTTAATTGTGGGCTATATTTTCTCAGTGGTTTTGGTTGGTTAAGGACATAGTTTTATCAATTTCTCAGAGGTAGCTGCGGCACATTGGATTCAAGTTCCCAACTTTGACATTCCATTTGTGGATTATAGTTTTAAGCTTTATCCAAGTGCGATTTTGACCATGGCTCCGATTGCCTTTGTGACGATGACTGAACACTTTGGTCACGTCATGGTTCTAAACAGTTTGACTGAGCGTGATTACTTCAAAGATCCAGGACTTGACCACACCCTTACTGGTGATGGTTTGGCACAGATTATCGCTGGTTTCTTTGGAGCTCCTCCGGTAACTTCTTATGGTGAAAATATTGGGGTTATGGCCCTCAGTAAGGTCTACTCAGTTTACGTTATTGCGGGCGCAGCAGTGATTGCGGTCTTGATGAGCTTTATCGGTAAGGTATCTGCTCTCTTGAGTTCCATCCCAACGGCTGTTTTGGGTGGTATTTCCATTGCTCTCTTTGGGGTTATCGCTGCTAGCGGTATGAAGATTTTAGTTGAACATAAGATTGATTTTGATAATAAAAAGAATCTCTTGATTGCTAGTGTTATCTTGGTATCAGGTATCGGTGGTTTGATGATTGACCTTGGTGGTCTTCAAATCACGGGTGTGGCAAGTTCAACCATTCTTGGTATCTTGCTCTATCAAATTTTGCCAGATCCTAAAAAAGGTAGCAAAGATTAGTCAATCAATTTAAAAGGAAAAACTATGGCGATTGCAGATGGAAAAGTGTCACTGAAACATTTGGTGACAATGGAAACCCTCACGAATGAAGAGGTCTTGGGCCTGATTCGTCGAGGTGGAGATTTTAAAAATGGCAGAGCTGATTTCCAGCTGGATCGACAGTATTTCGCTGCCAATCTCTTTTTTGAAAATTCAACACGAACACACAAGTCCTTCGAAGTGGCTGAGAAAAAACTAGGCTTGGATGTGATTGAGTTCGATGCTGGAACTAGCTCGGTGAACAAGGGTGAGACCCTCTATGATACGATCTTAACCATGTCTGCTTTGGGCGTTGACATCTGTGTGGTCCGCCACTCGGAAGTCGATTATTACAAGCAGTTGATTGATAGTAGAACTATTCAGACCTCTATTGTCAATGGTGGTGATGGTTCAGGGCAACACCCAAGTCAGTGTTTGCTTGACTTGATGACCATTTACGAAGAGTTCGGAACCTTTGAAAATCTTAAGATTTGTATTGCAGGTGACATTACGCATTCGCGTGTCGCTAAGTCAAATATGCAGATTCTCAAGCGTTTGGGAGCTCAGCTTTATTTTGCTGGTCCGGCAGAGTGGTACTCGAATGAGTTTGATGTTTATGGTCAGCATGTGGCCATTGACGACGTCATTGAGGACTTGGATGTTCTCATGTTGCTTCGTGTTCAGCACGAGCGTCATGGGGATGACAAAGGATTTTCAAAAGAAGACTACCATGCTCTCTATGGTTTGACTGAAGAACGTTATGCCAAGTTAGCTAATCAGGCGATTATCATGCACCCTGCTCCGGTTAATCGTGATGTGGAGATTGCTGATAGTCTGGTTGAGGCGCCTAAGGCTCGTATCGTTGCTCAGATGCAAAACGGGGTCTTTGTCCGTATGGCAATTATTGAAGCTATTTTAAATGGCAAAGCGTAAACAACGTTAACCGATTCCTGAGAGAATCAGACGAAAAAGAACATGGGCTAAATCTTTGAAAAGAGACATATCTTCCTAGAGGCTAGAGCCTCTCTGTCAGATTTGATTTTCATTCAGATTTTAACGCCCTTTGTATCTTAGTGAAAGGAACAATTTACTATAATGGCAAAACGTTTACTTATTTTGGAAGACGGCACTATTTTTGAAGGTCAGGCCTTCGGTGCTGATGTGGATGTGACGGGTGAAATCGTCTTTAATACTGGTATGACAGGTTATCAAGAATCTATCACAGACCAGTCTTACAATGGTCAAATTTTGACTTTTACTTATCCACTTGTTGGTAACTATGGTGTTAACCGTGACGACTATGAGTCAATTAAGCCAACGACTAAGGGTGTCGTTGTGTCAGAGGCTAGCCGTCGTGCCAGCAACTGGCGTAACCAAATGACCTTGGATGAGTTTTTGAAAGCGAAAAACATCCCTGGTATCTCTGGTATTGATACACGTGCCTTGACTAAGATTATCCGTCAACACGGTACCATGAAAGCCACTTTGGCCAACCCTGGTGACAGTATCGAGCACTTGCAAGACCAATTGCGTGCGACTGTTTTGCCAACCAACAATATTGAGCAGGTATCAACTAAGACAGCCTACCCAGCACCAGGTGTTGGTAAAAATATCGTTTTGGTTGACTTTGGTCTCAAG
>JBKWCO010000082.1:0-6752 GCA_046975465.1 Streptococcus sp.
AGACAAGCCAATAATCATACCCAAATTTGAGAAGATAGCTTCAAAGTTCCCTTTTTCAAAGATGTCAGTAAACATGCTAAGTCCAGCAAAGACAGTTCCAATAACAGCGTAGATAAGGTAAGATGTTTTGATTTTCATGAGATGACCTCTTTCGTTTTTTATTATTTCTAAGTTATGACTAAAGTATATCTTTTTGGTCATTCTCTTTTTAGCACCAGATGTCATGACATGACATGACATTTGTCATGTGACGTAAAAGAAAAAAGAGCTGACTTATCAGTCAACTCAACCTGAATTTATGGGCAAAAAGAAGTTCTTACGTAATCTTGACACTGCTAATGACATTATAATTTCAAGGCCAGCATGTTAACTGTCATACCTGCTGCTGTTCCCAAAAGGTAGACGACATCTCCTTCTTTAACTAATCCATGATCTAATGAATAAGCCAAACCAAATGGAACAGATACAGAAACCATATTTCCGTAGTCAGTAACTATATTAAGATATTGATCTTCAGCAATACCAAGTTTATCCATTACCAAAGATAAGGCGCGACTAGCTTGATGGGGAATGATGTAGTCCACATCCGCAAGAGCCAAGTGAGTTTTCTCTTGGAATTCTTGAAACATATCAGGAAGCTTATGCGCTGATAAAAGGAGAATCTTCTTGCCCTTCATATCAAACATAAAGTCCGTTTTTGTCTTTTCTGAATATTTTTAGGATGGTAAGAAGTCAAACCTCCACGGATTTCAGTATCATGAGCACCTTCTGACCAGGTATGTTGAAGACTTGCAATAACCCCTTTGTCTTGAGAACTTGCTTGGAAGATAAAGGCTGCTGCTCCGTCACTAAAGAGTTCAAAACTTTCTTTTTGTTTCGGATTAAGCCCCAAACTTCCAACTTCACTGGATACAATCAAAACACGATGGTATTCACCAGCCTCAATCAAATAAGACATTGTTGATAAAGCTGAGATAAAACTTGTACAAGTCGTATTGATATCCATGGCTGGAATAGAAAGTCCTTTTGCCACGCGCTCATGAATCAAGGCTGCAGTACAAGGAATAGGCTGCACACCAACTGCACTGGCTGAGACAAGACAATCAATGTCTTCAATTTTCAAATTGGCATTTTCAAGAGCTCGTTGGATAGCCACTTCGGCCAAATCCAACTGTGTTTCTTCATCTTCTACAACACGATAACGTGTTTGATTTTTGAATTGTACGGTTTGTTTTGGAAGACAAACGCCATAACCTGCGATTTCAACATGTCTTTTTACTTCTGTCATTGTCATTCATCCTTTCATAAACGCTGAATACGTTTGAGTTTTCGACTGGTATCCCAATGATAATCGGAAAAATAGATTTCGGAACCTTAAACTGCTTTTGCTGCGCCAAGAGTTGAAACTGAGCTGTGATAGCTTCTTCTACTTGCTCGTCTCGTTGGTTTAGACAGACTTCAACAATCTTCTCCGAATGTTGTTTGACTTGATAGTCTCCAACATTTTCCACAAAGAGAATACAACGCCTGATAAAATCAGGATAGATTGTCACCTGTCCTCCATCCTGACCTTCAAAGTAGAAGATATCATCGGAGCGACCTTCGACCTTGTCAATCCTTGTATAATGAGAACCACATGGACAAGGTTCAGGATTTTCAACCAAGATATCATTAAGTTTGTAACGATAAACAGGTTGACTGCTTCGCTTGAAATCCGTTATCACTGGATAAAATCGATGCTCATCCAGATACTCTTTCTCTACAAAAATGATATCCTCATTGAGGTGAAGATTGCCTGCAGAGCAAGTGCAGGCTAGAAAACCTTCCGTTGCTTGATAAACCTGGTCAATAATGGGGAGCTTAAAAGCACTTGAGATGCGAATTCTATCACTATCCTCTAAAATTTCTGCTACAGAGACAATTTTTTGCGGTGAGATAGACAAGTCTCCTGCCTTAAGACGCTTGTTAAACTCTATCAGCATGGAAGCTGGTGCCACAACAATCGTCGGTTGATAATGATTAAGACGTTCAATATGTTCATCTGTATTTTTGAAAATATCGAAGTATTCTAATCGTATCAATGCTGTATTGATAGTCTGGTAGAGTTCATTATCTGCTCTCAGGAAAAAGGCAATTCGGTGGCCAAAAAGATGACCCTTGGGCAACATCTTAGCTAAAATAGCTGCCGCCCACATGCTTCGCTCTTTCTCAGTCGTGATGAAGAGGCCACGATGTCCCGATGTTCCTGAAGATAAACCAACAGCTACTTCACCTTTAAGTTCGGTGAAGTCACGAGTCTTTTCACTCTCAATAGCTAAGGCTAAAGCCTCATCGCGATCGATGCCTTGAGTGTTTAACTCGTTAAAATGCGTCATCATAAAGGTCTTATCCATATGGTCGAAGTCAGTAGGAACACCATTTTTGAAATAAGGAGACTCCCGTTTTAGAAAATCCATATAGTTAGATAATTGCTTTTTCTGATAAGCTTCTAAAGCTGCTCTCGTTTTGAAGTTGTGAAGCCATCTGGTTTGGATAAAGGTTTTAAGAAAGGTTATTTTTTTCATACAAGATACGCTCTATCCTTTCTACAGGGTCATGGCTAACTAGTACTTCCGTCCCATCTTTTAGGATATCCTCCAGTAACTCATTCCCCTTGATATAATCCGCCATATTATCCTGAACCAAGGACGGAATGAGGTGCATTTGTTTCGTATAAGGTAGCAAATCGACACCCCAGCACAAGTCCGCTGCGATAAAAAGATTATAATCTGGAATATAGAGACAAGCTTGCCCCTTGGCATGGCCATCAACAGAGGCTACCAAGATACTTCCATCTCCAAATAAATCACAGGTTGGACGATAAGGAAAAGTTGAGTTTTGCTGATCAGCCTTGATTACTGTTACCTGTTTCTCAAAAGACGCTGGCAAAAATTCCTTAAAAATCAAATCCTTCAACTTAGGCTTCTGATAAACCTCATAAACCTCCTGAGTCAGAAGGAAGCTCGCATTAGGAAAGAAGCCAGCCCTCCCAAATGATCAGGATGCAGATGGGAAAGCATAACATAGGTAATGTCTTCAGGCCTAATCCCCTTCGCCTTCAACAAGTTTGAAATTTGATCCTTTTCTGTCATCTGAACCGGTGTTCCCAAACGATACAAGCCATAGCGAAGCTTGGTCTTAATATCGTAGTGATAACCTGTATCATAAAGCAGATAGCCTTTATCTCTGTGTTTGATTAGAAAGACACCGGCTGGAAGGTCATCTTTTTATTCTTGACTTTTTTGAACAAAAGACCAGTATAGCTAGTACAATATCCGCAGGAAAATAATCAATGCTTTCGATAATCTTGGACATATTGTTCAATCCCTTCTGAAATCGTTATTTTAGGCCGATAGCCCAAGTCACGCTCTGCCTTGCTAATATCCAAAGTCTGACTATAGCGCAGTAAATAATAGGTATAGCGTGTGAGGGCTGGCTCTCCTTTAAGCTTTAGGCTCTTATAAATAAACTCCAAACTACTTGAAATAGCAGACACAAGTGGAGCTGGGATTTTGCGATAACGGATGGGATAGCCCAAACCTCTCAAGGTTTCTTCAATCAAGCCCCTAAATGCTCTAGGTTCTCCATTGGTAATATTATAAACTTCTCCAGCTGCTTGAGGAGTTTCCAAAGCCAGACGAATAGCCAAAGCAACATTTTCCACACAGGTCATATCCATCGGTTGACGACCATCACCAATCAAAGGAATACCGATCTTCTGGCTAAGATTAAGAACACGTGGCAAAATGCTGGTGTCTCCAATCCCAAAAAGTCCACGAGGTCGCAATATAACACTAGACACATCAGGATAATCTTTAAATAGTTTTTCTGATGCCAATTTACTTCGAATGTAATTGTTAAGCCTATTTTCCTGAGGGGCATCGCTTTCTTTGATACCAAGCTGGTCTCTAGGCGCTGCATAAATACTTGGAGACGACACATATACTAAGCGCTTGATATTAGCCTCACTACAAGCCTCAAGGACATATTTAGTTCCTAAGACATTCGTTTGGTAAAAATCTTCCCAAGGACCCCAGACAGTTGACAAAGCACCGGCATGAATGACCATATCCATTTCCTGGCAAGCTTTGGTCAAATCCTCTTGGTTTGTCAAATCTCCTTGAATAAAGGTCAGAGGCATTTACCAGAGACTGGCCAATTGCACGATTACGACCAAAAGCTCTGACTTGATAACCGTGCTCAACCAGTTCTTCCACAATATATTTGCCTAAAAACCTGTAGCCCCGTTACTAAAACTTTCTTCATTGTTTTCTCCTTGTCTGCCAGCAGGCAGCAATTTCACCCTCCACTACTTCTGTAGGGTGGTATAACTTGGCAGCATGACTTAAAACCTTAAGCTCTGACCAATCTTTCTTAGCCAACAATGTCTCAAAAGCTTTCCCAATTGCCTTGTCATCTTCTCTTTTGGCAGTCAAAGCTACACCTGCCTCAAGGCCACGAATAGCATAGTCATATTGGTCATAATCGTGTGGCAGTATTAGGGCTGGCTTACTATGTATAATACATTGGTAAAAAGATACCTGAACCACCATGGTGAATAACATAATCCATCTGGGGAATGTACTCATTGTAGGGAAGATAAGAAACCACTGAAACATTATCCATTAATTTTTGGCATTGGAATTCTTGTTCACCAAGACCTAAAGTTACAAAAAACTGACACTCAGGATGAGACTTAGCTAACAGCTTCGTTTGGTATATCAAATTATTCTTTGCCCAGTCCAATTGGGTACCACAAGTCACAAAGACAATTTTACGATTTGCAAAAGGCGACAAATCAAGAGGATAATCCTCACCTCGTTCAACCGAAGCTCCAGAAGGACCCACCCAGTGGTAATGTTCTGGGAACCCTTTCTTTATCTCCAACTCTTTCATTCCTATTCCTAAAATAGAATACGGTGAATAGATACTCTCTTGTCCCTTATGGTTGTACATTTTAAAACCATAGCGTTTTAATCGATTTCGTAATAAAAAAGCGGCGGAATACTTCAAAAAACGTGTCATTTTTCTGCCTAGCCATTGTTGAATCAATTGATTGCGATTCTTCGGACTTCCCATTCCTCCGAAGAAACAAGGAGGACCATCCGTCGTTTCAATAGCAAATTGTGTAGCCATTGTCGTTATCCACGGAATCCCCATTTGCTCTGCAACAAGTCCACCCGACAAGCTAACATAATCGGCAATAACTAAATCAGGTCGGTTTACTTCCCATTCCGCTAGTAATTGATCGGAAACAAGATTAATAATATCAAGACTAGCTGATAGTTGACGATAAGCAGAAAAAAGGCCCAATTGCTCCTTATTATTAGCCACCCTTTCAAAGTCCGCTTCATGACCTTCAAGAATAGTAACAACCTTAAAGCCTGCTGCCTCAGCTACTGCACGTTTCTGCTGTCCTGTGAATAAACGAATATCATAGCGAGGATTTTTTAATAAAGGCATTAGCAGATTCATGGTTGGATAAAGGTGCCCACTTAATGGAACGATAACCACGTCAATTTTTAGTTTTCCCATAACATTAGCATAGCAAATTTTTTTGAAAGAACTACTCAAAACCGTATCATGTCAACTATTAGAGTAATTCTATTTTTAATTTCACCCTATTTTTAACAACAAATAAAAAGCCAACCCAAGGTCAGCTTCTTACTGTCTAATATCGTCCAACGAGTTCATAATAAGTGCGGACGACACGTCCTTTATAATGCACTCTGACTTTCCGTAGCCAAAGGCTATCACCTTTTCAAGAATATTAAAGTTAGATTGGCTGACGAAAAGTTACGTTTAGTGTCACCAACCTTAACCACTAGGAAATGATTAGCCCTTGTTCTTGGTGCTTTGGCAATTCTCTTTCCAATGATGATGCCAACAACCTTAGACCAATCCTCGCTATAATAACCCATCTTGGTTAAGACAAAGAGGAGAAATCTATCTGTTAATATCCAGATAATGGCGATAAGCCCAAGCAAAAAACGATAAAGATTCCCGTCACGCAAGCCTAGACTACCACTTTCACGCCCACTTTCAAACCAGAGATGTAAGCCTTTCTGATTTCCAAAATACAAGAGAGCTAGGAAAATACCTGTAAGGAGGAGAGCGAGGAATCTTTCACTATTTCTTAAAATAAAATCTTTCATGTCCTACTCCTTCTCTACCGTAGTGTAGCTACCATTTCACTCTTGATAGCAATATCTGATGACATGGCAACTGATAAAGTAATTGGACCACGGACCTGGCCGTCACTATCTCGAAGTTCCCAATTGCTACCGTCAGTTGTTGTGGCTAACCCCTTGTCTTCTTGACCATTTTCATAAACTGGCAAAACATAAACCTCTGTCACACCCGGTAGTTCTTGGCGCTGTCCTGTCGAGCTGTCCTCAATCACAAAGGTTGAACTGGCTTGGTCATAGACCACTTTCTTGGTGTCAGAAATGGGCTTGTCTGATTTTTTAGCCAAATCAGATATGGCTGAAGCTGCCTTATCTACCGTTCCCTGTGAGACCAGTTCATTTCCTGTAAGCCCTGTAATGACTTGTATCTTCTTAGGTTGCGATTTCAGCATTTCTCGGGTGAAAAAGCCATTGGCGAGGAAAAAGATACCACATACCATAATGAGAAAATAGACGACAATAATCTTTTGCCCTGTTCGGGTGGGCTCGGTCACTTCTGTCACTTGACGTATCGGACGTCCCTGC
>JBKWCO010000083.1:0-6749 GCA_046975465.1 Streptococcus sp.
ACGTTTTGGCACCTCATCTAGTTCAAAGAAACCATCGGAGGTAATCCCATATTCACTACCTGGAATGTTTGGATAAAGGGCGTGACCACCAGTCGCAATAAGGATATGGGGTGCTGTATAACGCTCACCTGCTACTTCAACCGTATGAGGGTCAACAAATCTTGCATACTCGTATACACGTTCAACGCCATTGCTATCAAAACCACGCTCATAAGAACCATGGATACGGTCGATATAAGCCTGACGATTGGCCTTAAGCGTTGCAAAATCAAACTTATTAATTGTCACATCAAAACCATACTCGCCTGCATAACGGTGAAGGGTTTCGGCAACCTGAGCACCATACCACATGACCTTTTTAGGCACACAACCTACATTGACACAGGTACCACCGACCTCTTTTCCTTCAAAGAGAATAACCTTAGCACCATGCATGGCAGCACGATTGGCACTGGCAATACCACCAGAACCACCACCAATGACAATATAATCGTATTCTTTTACCATATTTTACCTCTTATGTTTCTTTATACAGCGTATTAGCTACTAGATAAGCCATTTCTGCCTATACTTTATCATAAAATAGGTACCCTGACAAAAATCTGCTACGACACAAAAAACAACCCCGTCACAACGAGATTGTTTTGTCATATCTTATTTATCAAGTGGTTTGCGGAGGAATCCGAAGAGGATACCTGATACCACAGCACCAATCAAGATGAAGAGAAGGTAGAGAAGGGCATTTGATGTGAGGGCGATAACGAAGATACCTCCGTGTGGTGCCATCAATTTAATTCCAGCCATACCTACAAGAGCACCTGTAAGAGCTGAACCAACGATAAAGCTTGGGATAGCGCGTGCTGGATCAGCTGCACCAATGGGATTGCACCTTCAGTGATGAATGAGAGTCCCATAACGATGTTTGTCAAACCAGAGTTGCGTTCTTCTTCGGTAAATTTATCTTTAAATAAGAGTGTCGCTACAAAGACTGCCAATGGAGGAACCATACCAGCTGCCATAACTGCTGCCATAACAACTGAACCACCTGAAGTTACTGTTGCGCGAGAGTACCTGTACCAAAGACATAAGCGCTTTGTTGACTGGTCCACCCATCCACTGCCATCATACCACCAACAAGGAGACCAAGTAGTACGGCTGAGCTTCCTGACAAGCTTGACAAGAAGTTATTAAGACCAGTATTGATTGCTGCCATTGGGATATTTACTGCCAACATCAAGAAACCAGTAGCAAATACACCTAGAAGTGGCAAGAGCAAGATAGAACGGATTCCTTCAAGGGCACGTGGAATACCTGCCAAGAGTTTACGAAGAACGAGGATAACACCACCTGCAAGGAAACCACCAACAAGAGCTCCAAGGAAACCTGAAGATACGCCAGCAAGGGCAAGGGTTGCTTTACCACCTGAAGCAAATGGAACACCACCAAAGGCTGCACCACTTGAAGCAATAGCACCAGCTACGAAACCTGATACCAAACCTGGTTTTTCAGCGATAGAGTAAGCAATGTAACCTGCAAGTACTGGAAGCATGAAGCCAAAAGCAGCGCCACCAATTGCTTTGAATTGAGCAGCAATTTCATGGTAAGAACCAAGTTGTGACAATTGATCTTTAGGAACACCCATGATTTGGTCAAGCAAGAAGGCAAGCGCAATCATGATACCACCACCGATAACGAATGGAAGCATTTGTGATACCCCACTCATCAAGTGTTTGTAGAAGGCACCACCAAGGCTCAATTTCTCACTTGATTCTTGAGCAGCTCCAGCATTTTCAGCATGGAAGACTTCAGCTTTACCATCCAAGATGTTTTGGATTAATTCTTGAGGTTGACGAATACCCGCAGCAACCGGTTTAGAAATCAATTTCTTACCGTCAAAACGTGCTGTTTCAACTGCCTTGTCCGCTGCTACGATAACACCTACAGCCTTACTGATTTCTTCAGCAGTCAATGGTGTTCCAACACCTGAAGCACCGTTAGTTTCAACACGAACATTGACTCCCATTTCTTCACCAGTTTTAATCAGTGATTCTTCAGCCATGTAAGTGTGTGCAATACCAGTTGTACAAGCTGTTACGGCTACGATAAGTGGTTTGTCGCTTGAAGCTGCTTCCTTAACAGCTTGTGCTTTCTTAGCTTCTTCAGCCTGTGCTTCTTCTTCACCAGTATTGAAAGCAGCAATCACTTCATCTGGAGAAGTCACCTTACGCAAACGATCTGCAAAACCATCTTGCATAAGGTATTTTGACAACTCAGCAAGGGCTGCCAAGTGAGTGTCATTTGCTCCCTCTGGAGCAGCAATCATAAAGAAGAGGTCGGTAGGTTGACCATCAAATGATTCGTAATCTACACCTTTATTAGATTTAGCAAAAAGTACTGTTGCTTCTTTTACTGCAGCATTTTTGCTGTGTGGCATAGCAATTCCATCACCCAAACCAGTTGATGTTTGTGCTTCACGAGCCATAATACCTGCTTTGAAGACATCAAAGTCAGTCACAACACCGTTGTCAACCAAGCTGTTAATCATTTCATCGATAGCAGCTTCTTTTGTAGTTGCTTGAAGGTCAAGCAACATTACTTTTTTGTTCAGTAAATCCTGAATTTTCATAGTTTTTCTACCTCTACTTTATTGTATGTTTCTTTAATAAATTCAATTGTCGCTAAGTCATCTGAGAAGGCTGTAGATGTTCCACACGCTACTCCCCACTTGAGAGCCTCAACCGGATCACCTGATTTTACAAACTCACCAGTGAAACCAGCAACCATCGAGTCACCCGCACCAACAGAGTTTTTAACTGTTCCCTTGATTGGTTTAGCAAAGTAAGCAGCCTCTGGTGTGACAAGCAGAGCTCCATCACCTGCCATTGAGATGATAACGTTCTGTGCACCCTTAGCAAGGATTTCACGCGCATATTTTTCAACATCAGCCAAACCATTAAGTTTGACATTGAAAATAGCTTCTAACTCATGGTTATTTGGTTTAACCAAGAGTGGTTGGTAAGCTAAGGAATCAAGCAAGGTTTGACCTTCAAAGTCACAGACAACCTGTGCACCCGTTTCACGCACTAGTGGAATCAATTTGTTGTAGACCTTGTTTCCAAGATTGCTTGGTGCAGAACCAGCAAAGACAACCACATCATCTGCAGTGATACTTGAAAGGATTGCCTCCAATTCAGCCAACTGTTCTTCTGTGATAATTGGACCCGTTCCATTAATTTCAGTTTCTTGATCGGCCTTAATTTTAACGTTGATACGTGTATCTTGGTCGACGGCTACAAACTTAGTTTTAATACCTTCTGCATCTAAACCATCTGTCACAAAACGTCCTGTAAAACCACCGATGAAGCCCGTTGCAGTATTATCAACACCTAAACGTTGCAAAATACGACTAACATTAATCCCCTTACCGCCAGCGAACTTATCATCACTCTCCATACGGTTAACTTCACCAATCTCTACTTTATCGATACGAACAATGAAGTCGATTGATGGATTCAGCGTTACAGTATAAATCATACTTCAATAACCCTCGTTTTCTCTTTTAATTCTTGTAGGAGCTCTTCTTCCGAAGCGTTTGTAATTATGGTTACTTTCTCGACCTCGGCTACCTTAGCATAGGTAATCTGACCAAGTTTAGAGGCATCAGCTAGAACATAGGCTTTTTGCGCATTGGCTATAACCGTCCGTTTGATAACTGCCTCTTCCATGTCTGGTGTGGTGAAATAATGAGCATCAACGCCATTAGCACCAATGAAAGCACAATCAAAATTCAGTTGTCTGATTTGCTCTTGAGCAGTACTTCCAATAGAGGCATCCGTTGAATGTTTAACCTTTCCTCCAACAATCCTAGTGCTAACACCGAGATCTACCAGCTTAACTGCATGATGGATAGAATTAGTCACAACCGTTACCTGACGATTGGCCAAATGTGGAATCAAAAGTTCATTTGTTGTACTAGCCTCAAGAAAGACGACATCACCTTCCTTAATCAAATCGGCAGCATAACCAGCTAACTGAGCCTTTTCTTTAACGTTTCTAATAGCTTTTTGACTATTGGCAATTTCTTCCTTTAGACCATGAATGCTTTCAGCACCACCATGAACACGTTTAAGTTGGCCATCTGCCGCTAACTCGTCCAAGTCGCGACGAATCGTCGACTCGGAAGTATCACTTAACAAAACAGTTAGGTTTTCCAAAGTGACAAAACCATCTTGTTTCAACTGAGACAAGATAATCTGCTTACGTTCAGACTTTAGCATAATCTCTCCTTCTGTAATCGTTTACAGAATCTATTATACTCAATTTTTAATAACTGTCAACTAAAAACGGTCAAAAAAAATCAAAATATTTCATTATGAAAACACTAATCTGCCAAAATGACGCAATTTTACTAAGAGTCGTCACACATTTCAACTAGGTAGACATTGCTTAACCTGATAAACAAAAAAGCCTTGCGGCTTTCTTGTCCTATTTAGCATAGTCAACCGCACGGAATTCACGAATGACTGTAACCTTAATATTTCCTGGGTAATCCAAATTCTTCTCAATTTGTTCACGTACCTTGTGAGACAAAATCGTAACTTCATCATCAGAAATTTTGTTTGGATGAACCATAATACGAATCTCACGACCAGCTTGAAGGGCAAAGCTTGTTTGAACACCGTCAAAGCTTGATGCAATTTCTTCCAAATCACGAAGGCGTTTGACGTAATTCTCAACAGATTCATTACGAGCCCCTGGACGAGCCGAACTCAATGCGTCCGCAGCAGCTACTAGGACCGCAATAACACTTTCTGGTTCCACATCTCCATGGTGACTGGCAATAGCGTTAACAACCACTGGATGTTCTTTATATTTACGGGCGAACTCAGCACCAATTTCTACGTGACTACCTTCAACTTCTTTGTCAATAGCTTTCCCCATATCATGGAGGAAACCAGCACGACGAGCAAGGGCAACATTTTCACCCAATTCGCCCGCCATAATCCCAACCAATTTACCAACTTCAACCGAGTGACGAAGAACATTTTGACCATATGATGTACGGAACTGCAAACGTCCCATAATCTTGATCAAGTCAGGATGAAGATTCATGGCACCAATTTCATAAGCCGCTTCTTCACCATATTCACGAATACGATTATCCATTTCCTGGCGATTCTTCTCAACCAACTCCTCAATACGAGCTGGATGAATACGACCGTCTTTAATCAAAGCTTCAAGAGTCATGCGTGCAATCTCACGACGAACTGGATCAAAGCCAGAAAGAACAACTACTTCTGGAGTGTCGTCAATAATAACGTCAATACCTGTTAGACTTTCAAGCGTACGGATGTTACGCCCCTCACGTCCAATGATACGACCTTTCATATTGTCATCTGGAAGGTGAACAGTAGTTACTGTTTGTTCAGTAACATAATCTCCAGCCAAGCGTTGCATAGCTTGCGCCAACACATTTTTGGCCTTCTTATCGACAGTATCTTTAACCTGTGCTTCTGCATCTTTGATACGTGTTGCAATCTCATGAGTCAGATTATTTTCAGTCTCTGTTAAGATTACCTCACGCGCTTCTGCAATGGTCATTTGACCAACACGTTCAAGTTCTGCCTGCTTCTCAGCCTCCAACTGAGTCACATTCTCTTCACGCTCATTCAGATGTTTAGATTTGTCAGCAAGACTATGCTCTTTCTTCTCGAGGGCAAGTTCTTTATTTGATAGATTTTCATCCTTACGATCAAGGCTGGTTGCACGTTCTGTTAAACGATTCTCCATTTGTTTAAGCTCTTGACGTTCAGATTTGAATTCTTTTTCAATATCTTCTCGATATTTTCTAGCTTCCTCTTTTGCTTCTAACAAGAACTCTTTACGTTGAGCCTTACTTTCGCGTTCAGCAGTCACACGCAGATGATCTGCATCATGTTCCGCCTGACTGCGAAGGTTCACAGCGTCTTGTTCTGCCTTTAGCAAGGTAGTTTCTGCTTGCTCCTTAGCTTTGCTAAGTTTAATAGAAATTGCTAAATATCCAACGACTAAACCAATGAGTGCAAAGACAACTAAAATTATCATGTTTATCATGTCTTTACCTCAACTTTTCTAAGGTTTCCCTAAAGAAAACCGTCTTCTAGTGTATCATATTTATAGCGATTTCTCAAATATATACTAGAACTTTAAACTGATTTTATGGTATCATAACTCTATTAGAATAGGGAGGTATTACCATGCCAAAAGACGTAACTGTTGAAAGTTTCGAACTTGATCACACGATTGTAAAGGCACCTTACGTTCGTCTTATTTCAGAAGAAGTCGGACCTAAGGGAGATATTATCACAAACTTTGATATCCGTTTAATTCAACCAAACGAAAACAGTATTGACACAGGTGGTCTTCACACTATCGAACACCTACTCGCTAAACTGATCCGTCAACGTATCGATGGACTTATTGATTGCTCACCATTTGGTTGCCGTACAGGTTTCCATATGATTATGTGGGGTAAACAAGATCCTACAGAAATTGCTAAAGTTATCAAATCTAGTCTTGAAGCTATTGCAAACGAAATTACTTGGGAAGATGTTCCAGGAACCACCATTGAATCTTGTGGTAACTATAAGGATCACAGCCTTCATTCGGCTAAGGAATGGGCTAAACTTATCCTTGAACAAGGCATCTCAGACCAAGCCTTCGAACGTCATACCGTCTAAAAAACATTGGGATATAATTCCCAATGTTTT
>JBKWCO010000084.1:0-6734 GCA_046975465.1 Streptococcus sp.
TAGTTCATCACATCATAAGAAAGTGACGAAGCTTGCTGAACCATAATAGGTAGCAGCGAAATAAACATTAGGGCTGTTTTCCCATACTTGAAATAACGTATTAAAAAGTAAACTCCTAGTATATAGGCCAGTGCATTAAAGATGCGCCCCATATAGATAATCATTCCAACTGTGGGACTAATCCAACTTCCAATCGTCATCCCTATCAACTGTGGAATAAAGGAGATCGTTTTTAAACTCACACCGAATTGAAAAGGTTCTTTACTCATATCAATCTTTTGAGCAAAAATCTGTTTATATTCTGCTAGCTTAACCTTATCATTACTTGGAATCTCATCCATCCACTTAAAAGACGTTTTGGTTGGTTTATGGAAGGTCTCCCAAGTCATACGCGCGTGGTTTGTTTCATCTGGCACACGATTAATTGGAAATACAAACATAAATGAGAAAATAAAAATCGTCGCTAAAATGAAAAATAAATTTTCAACTTTTATTTGTTTAATTCTGTTCAAAATAAGTCACCATATCATCTTTCTTGCTTAAGGTACAATTTTCAAGAACAGCACGATAAGCAGCTTCTGCTATTTTCTGTCTTAATTCTGGAGATAACACTAAGGTTTCTAGCTTGTCGAACCACTGTTTGTCAGTAGCTAACAGACCTGTTTCACCATCAACAACCGCATCTGAGAAAGCTCCTATCTTACTTGCTACTGTTGGTACCTTCACCAAGGCAGCTTCAATCCACTTAATCTCTGACTTCGCACGGTTAAAGATAGAATCCACAAGCGGTGCTAGGTTAATATCAACTTCACTAATCAAGGCAGGCAATTTATCCCAGTCCACATAATCGTGAGTTACAATTTGATTTTCAAAGGGCTTCATATCTTGCGGAATATCCAAAATCCCGACAATATGTAATTGGACATTGCTATATTTTGTAAGCAGTTGCTTAATAGCTGGTTTAATCAATTCAAAATTCTCATTATGACTAATTGAACCAGAGAAATAACCAATCTTAACAATATCAGATGTTTGAGAGTAATCTTTGATATATTGGCTACTAATAGCGATTAAGTCATCAGAAGCCAAGTTGCGATTAAGTAAAACCTTACTTTGGTACTTATACAACTCCTCCTGCAACTGGTTAGTCGAAGTAATGGCACCATCACAGTTTTCTAGCATATAGCCATAATTTCGAACACCAGCATCATAGTTTCCTTTTTCAACCGAATTAAGCCCTTGCGTATAACTCAATTGGTCTGTATAAACCGTATCAAAAACCAAATCATCAATATCAAAGAAAACAGGTTTCCCATATTCCTTAGCCAAATGACAGAGACGCAAAAGCTCAGGCGAAATTGGAGAACGATAGATAATAATATGACTAGCATTTTGAGCCATTGACAGTTGTAAATCTGATAGGTTAACAACCTTAACTCAAAGCCATGCTTACGCAATTGCTCCGCCTTATTCAAGACACGGTAGCGAGTACACTGTGGAATAATATTTTCAACCCCATCAATCAATAGAATGTATTGGTCACGTGGAACAGTCTTAAATTTATTCACAATATCTTCCAAGATTGCCACAGGGTAATCCGTTTCTTCTGCAACAAAGTCTAACAAGTCAGGGACTTCTGAATCACGATCCAGACCTTGCCACAAGAACTGGTCTTCATCATAATTTTTCAGAGCCGTATATTTTACCAAGGGACTTCCTGCCTTGAGCATCTTAAGCGGATGGATATACATGGCAGAATCTTCGTATTCTTGTACAACCGCATCGAAACGATAACCTAAATCAGCAAAATGCTTGGTAAAACGTGTCTCATGTCGACCAATAGCTTTATCACGAGAATCTGTATCCGTCAAATGTGTCCAGTACTCATAAAAGTCATCATCGTTTAGCATGAGTTTTTCAATAACTAGGAAATAAGATTGAAGATGCTTAGGAATGTAGCCGTAAGGATTCTCTTTAGTAACATCCTCTTGTTCTTCTCCAAAGGAAATTCCCCAGAAATCTAGTTGCTTATCAGCCATTTCCTGGAACACTTGAGACAAATCCCTCATCGGACCAATATTAGTATCATTCACCAAGAGGAGCTGGTCATAATCTTTAAGCTTATCTTTACCAAAGGCAAAGATTCCTTCTCTAAAGGCCGCAGTATCATATCCCTTGTTATCACGAGTTAAAACCCTACCATAGGTCTCAAGGGTATTAATATCATCATCGTGAAGCTGTCCATTAACAACAACAATAACATCATCTACCAATGGAGCCAAGGCTTGCAAGAAACGTAATTTGTATTCTTGAAGACGAGCTTCAGACTCAAAAATAACATAAACCAACGCTTTCTTACCATTATGTGACAAGGCGAAACGTTGACTATTTCTGAGACGTCGTAACTGACGAACCTTAAGTGGTGTCATTCGACGACGTAGCTGTATCACTTTGACTTTTAAAGCTCTCAAATAATTTTTAATAGCTTTTGGATTCTTAGCAATTACCCCTGCTGTCTTTATAGGTGTGATAAGAGCGTTCCCCAGACGATATGACAGTGAACCTCGGATAAGCTCCATCTCTTTATGGGCATCCTTCAATCTCTTAGATTGTGTATACTTTCTTCGTTCAAGTTGATCACGTTCTTTTTTCAAGCGATTAACATAGTCAGTTACTTTATTATGATGTTTCAGCAATTTATCTAAGCGTTCTTCTAAAACCATGAGATTGCTACAAACAGCACGATAGATTTCATGAGGAAGTTTATCAAGATATTTCTCCAAAATCTCAAGATATACTTCATAATGATAGCGAACAGAGTCACGCCCAGAAATGGACCCCGTTTCAAAAACACGATAGTTAAGCTTAGTATTTGGTTGATATACTGCTTTAGCTCCATTATTAATAATGAGATTCAATAAAAAGTCATAATCTTCAAGCTTTTTACGATTTAACTTCTCATCATAACGAGCATCCCCAATAATACTTCTACGAATCAAAGAACAGTTATCGATGAAACTAGCATTTAGAAAATCTGTTAGATCAAATTCACGACTTTTAAGATAGTACTCCTCTTTTCAGGATTAAAAAGATCACAATATGCAATATCAGCATTTGTTTCAATCAATTTGCTATACAACTGCTCAATATAATCCGCATCGAGGTAGTTATCACTATCTACAAATAGCAAATATTCACCTATTATAAGCTCGAGTCCTAAATTTCGATTATTTACCACTCCAAGGTTTTCATGAGTTTCAAATCTTGTCTCAAAAGGTGAATCCTTCAAAACCTCTTGGATAATTTGAGTTGAACTATCCGTCGAACCATCATCCAAAACGATTAATTCGATATTAGTATAGGTCTGATTAAAAACACTTCGCAGACATTGCTCAATATACTTTTCATGATTGTAACAAGTCACAACCACTGAGATTAAATTATTCATTTTTCCATCCATTTTGTTTAACAAAACATCAATTAGTACCTGAAAATTACTAATATTACTAAGCTTCAAAGATTGACTAAAGTAGTAATCTTTGAAAGTGCATACCACTTTAATTATACTATAGTTTGGACAAAAAAGAAAAAGTCCCCTTGCTATTGAGAAACAAAAAAAGCAGAGCGAATCTGCTTTTCATAGAATATTACCAGACTGTTTAAAATATAAATAAATCTCATTTATGACTGTACAAGTAATAACAAATATACTAATCATTATTGGAAGATATGTTCTTGTTCCAGAGGCGTAGAGAGTAGGCGAGAAAGATATAATTAATCGTCCCAAAATTCCAATAACGAATAAATAACTTAACCATAATCTATCTGAAGTTTTTGTCACACTCCAGATAACATATAGGAGCATTAAAAATAGTAAAACATAATACATAAGAACTCCCAGATAGGCAATTTCCAGTTTGAAAGTCCCACTTTCTCGGGCAATCTTACTTAAGCTTGATAATGTAAATAAAATATTTCTCCATTCAAATTTCTGACTCAATACAGATAAAAATATAAACCTGTAAATGAAAGAGAGAGAAATTGCCTTTTATAAATGGCCAACACTATCAACATGAGCAAAAGCAAAAATACAAATGTAAAGGAAACCGATATTAAACCGTCGGCAGTCTCAATTATCCCTAAAGATAATTTTTGAATACTACTTAAATGTGTAAAATTTGGAAACCATGTCGTAATCTCCTTCGTATATCTCACGGTATTTCCTGGTGAAATTTTAGCTGAAAGTATACCCAAAAAGGCGACAAAGATATACAAGATGTTCCTAAAACGGAAAAGAGTTTTTTCCCAATCACGAATTAATTCAAAAGAATCCATAAAAATGCATAAACAGCTAATTGTTCATTCATAATTGAAAATATGAACCCCAAAAATGAAATAACACGAACAATGAATATCTCTGAATGACGAAAATAAAAGAAAAAAATAGGAAAGATGCGGGAAAAATATAATTAGTATAAGTCGGTATTGAACCTGCACTTAAAAATTCACCTGCTGGCAAAATAATAAATATTAACAAAGCAGGTAGCCAAGGTAGACTAGGCATAAGCTTCTTACTCGGTAAAAGTAAAAAATAACTAGCAATCACTGTTGCGACCAAAAAACTTTTCATGAACTGAAAAAAATAATGTTGCAGATTCAATCAAAAGTCTACTACTCCAAGAGAAATAGCGATCAAGCCCAAAAACAAAATATTGATGATGAAACTCTTTGCATATTTCAAAAAGCAACCTGATCTCCCACTGGAGTAATTTTATTATTAATGTAATACTGTAACCCATATAGAATTGCCATAATTAAAATATAGCTATAATATTTTTATTAATTTTCATTTTATCTCACTTAAATCAATGTCTATATTTCATTTATTAGAATTCTGACTCTTCACATATTGTTTCATTAGCCCCTTAGCTACCCACTTTGGCCAGAAGAGTTCATACATATACAAATCTTCTTTACTACGAGTATTATCAGCGAT
The DNA here is from genome assembly GCA_046975465.1 of Streptococcus sp. Lineage (GTDB taxonomy): Bacteria > Bacillota > Bacilli > Lactobacillales > Streptococcaceae > Streptococcus. Next base: position 4,997 of record JBKWCO010000084.1, read on the forward strand.
AGTTTTAGAAGTCTCAGACTCTTCATGAATTCGGTGACACATAAGCTTATCTGATACATAGATAAAACGTCCCTTGAACTCGCTAATCTTATACCAAGCATACCAGTCAAGGCTAACCTTCATTTCCTCATCAAAATAGAAATTCTTCAATTTTTCAAGATTGTAGGTGACAGCTGGACAACAAATTGGATTCCCAAAAGCCATTACACGATTACGCCAAAAATGACTGCTAGGAAAAAGATTCATTGTTTTTAGCATTAAGGTTTTAATCTTTAGATTGGTGTTAGCAGGAATCTTTAGACCATTTTTTTCTTCAAAATAATCAGAATATCCGATTAGAACATCACTATACTTTTCCATCTTGGCCAATAATTTTTCTGCATATTTTGGCTCATAATAGTCATCCTGATGGGCGATAGTAGCATATTTTGTTTCTACAAAAGAGATAGCATTATTCCAATCCTTACCAATTCCTCCACCTTGTTTAGTATAAAAGGGGATAGCATAACGTTGGCAAAGTTCCTTAATCGAATCAAGTGGCGTTGAACTATAACAGATGATTTGTGATTTAAGAGTTTGATTTTTCAAAGATTGAATACAAGCTTCTAGATAATCACTTTCTCCATAAGCACAAATTACCCAAGTATGATTATCCTTCATTCTTTTCCTCTTTCTCAACAACGTGACTCTTTAGAATTGATAATTCTTGAACCAAATGCTTAATCTGTTCCTTTTGCTTTGACAATGTCATGGTTTGTAAAAAAGCAATAACTAGCAAGAAGAAGATTGCAAGCGACAATAAGAAATTTGATGTCAATTCAAAGCCAAGTAATTCTGCAAAATAAACCGGAATAGCATCAAAAATGGAAATAATAATCATTACCAGACTGATGACAATCCACATGAAAGCCTGTTCAAATAAGATATTATTCTTATTGATATTTCTAATGACTAAATAAAGGAAAAAGATTGAAGCTATCAACATCACCATAGATAAAACTGACATTATTCACTCTCCTTCATAAATGCTGCAATAACAATCGATGAACACACTTCAAGCATATAACGAATGGATTTAATTGGCGTAATAGAAGAAACACCACCAGTACGTTCAAACATATTTGCTGGTTGTTCAACAACTCGATATTTACGTTTCAAAATATGAACAATAGTCTCTGGTTCTGGATACTTGATTGGATAACGCTTAGCGAACTGTTTGATAACAGTTTTATCAGCCAAACGGTAGCCTGATGTTGTATCTAGAACCCTTTGTCCAGTTGTCCATTTGATAAGATTGGAAATAACACTGATTCCGAAGCGTCTCATAAAAGTCGTTTGAAATTCAGACTTAACATCACCAACAAAACGAGAACCAATCACTAGGTCTGCTTCCTTCTTTCGAATTGGCTCTAGCAAATCTGACAAGGACTCAATATCATGCTGGCCATCGCCATCAAATTGAACTGCTACATCATAGTCATGCTCTAGTGCATATTTGTAACCTGTCTGGACCGCACCACCAATTCCAAGATTCATCACGAGATTAACAGCATTAAAATGATTCTCTTCCAGAATTTGTTTTGTCTTATCTGTTGATCCATCATTGATAACAACGTAGTCCAAATCAAAATCAACCTTCTTGCGGTAATTCAAGATACTCGTTACCGTTTCGAAAATACTCTCCTCCTCATTGTAGGCAGGAATTATCATTAAAACTCTCATGTATTCTTATTCTTTC
>JBKWCO010000085.1:0-6609 GCA_046975465.1 Streptococcus sp.
TGGATTGGTCTTTGACTTGACTGACAAATCAGGTAACTTGCTTGAGGATGCACGAGCTAGTCAATGGCTTAAAGATAATGCACATAACTATGGCTTTATCGTGCGTTTCCAAGCAGGTAAAGAAGCTTCAACCGGCTACATGCCAGAAGCATGGCACATCCGCTATGTGGGTAAAGAAGCTAAAGATATTCACGATTCAGGCTTGAGTTTGGAAGAATACTTCGGTATTGAAGGTGGCGATTATGTTACTAGCAGCAAACCAGCTGAAAGCAAACCAGCCACTACAGGTGCCATCAACCTTCCAGCGACAGGCACTTATACCTTCACAGGTCGTGCGTCAATCAAGGCAGAAGCTAAAGTTTCAAGCCCAGAGTTGGCCTACTATGACAAGGGTATGAGCGTTAACTATGATAAAGTTTTGACAGCCGATGGTCATCAATGGCTTTCATATGTAACAGCAAGCGGTGCCCGCCGTTACGTTGATATTGCAACAGCTAAAGCAGAGGCTAATCCAGAGGATAAACCAAGTCTCCCAGAATCAGGCACTTATAGCTTCACAGGTCGTGCGTCAATTAAGGCAGAAGCTAAAGTTTCAAGCCCAGAATTAGCTTATTATGACAAGGGTATGAGTGTTAACTACGATAAGGTTTTGACAGCCGATGGTCATCAATGGCTTTCATACATGACAGCAAGCGGTGCCCGTCGTTACGTTGATATTGCAACAGTTAAAGCTACAGAAACTAAACCAGAAGTTAAACCGGTTGCTAAACCAGCGGATAAACCAAGTCTCCCAGAATCAGGCACTTATACCTTCACAGGTCGTGCGTCAATCAAGGCAAGCCAAGGTTTCAAGTCCAGAATTGGCCTACTATGATAAGGGTATGACTGTAAACTACGACAAGGTTCTGACAGCTGATGGTCATCAATGGCTTTCATATGTAACAGCAAGCGGTGCCCGTCGTTACGTTGATATTGCAACAGTTAAAGCTACAGAAACTAAACCAGAAGCCAAACCGGTTGCTAAACCAGCGGATAAACCAAGTCTTCCAGAATCAGGCACTTATACCTTCGCAGGTCGTGCGTCAATCAAGGCAAGCTAAGGTTTCAAGCCCAGAATTGGCCTACTATGATAAAGGTATGAGCGTTAACTACGACAAGGTTTTGACAGCCGATGGCCATCAATGGCTTTCATATGTAACAGCAAGCGGTGCCCGCCGTTACGTTGATATTGCAACAGTTAAAGGTACAGAAACTAAACCAGTTGCGAAACCAGCGGACCAACCAAGTCTGCCAGAATCAGGCACTTATACCTTCACAGGTCGTGCATCAATTAAGGCAGAAGCTAAGGTTTCAAGCCCAGAGTTGGCCTACTATGATAAGGGTATGAGCGTTAACTATGACAAGGTTCTCACAGCCGATGGTCGTCAATGGCTTTCATATGTGACAGCAAGTGGTGCTCGTCGCTACGTTGATATTGCAGCAGCCAAGGCTGAAGCAAGTCAACCAACTGCGAAACCAAATCTCCCAGAATCAGGTCGTTATACCTCACAGGTCGTGCGTCAATCAAGGCAGAAGCTAAGGTTTCAAGTCCAGAGTTAGCCTACTATGACAAGGGCATGAGTGTTAACTATGACAAAGTTTTGACAGCCGATGGCCACACATGGCTTTCATATGTGGCAGCGAGTGGCAACCGTCGTTATGTTGATATTGCTTAATGAAGTAATGAATCAGGTTGGACAATGTGTCCAGCCTTTTTTGATAGCCTTTCTTTATCATGAGATTGAATTTTTCAATTTTTGTGACGTCTTTTGGAGTGCTATAATGGTTAATATAGAATCGAGGTTACTATGAAAATTGCATTGGTACAGATGGATGTTGCCCACGGACAGCCTGTGGAAAATAAAAAGCACGTGAAATAGATGTTGGACAGAGCACTTGTTGCTAATCCCGATGTCATTGTACTTCCTGAAATGTGGAATACAGGCTATGCTTTAGATGAACTTGACGGTATTGCGGATAAGGATGGACTAGAATCTCAAGCTCTCTTATCTCATTTTGCCAGAGAACATGCTGTGGCTATTCTAGGAGGGTCTGTTGCCATTGAGAAAGATGGCAAATTCTACAATACAACCTATGTCTACAATAAGTCTGGGGACTTAATCAATACCTACAGTAAGGTCCATCTTTTCGGATTGATGGCGGAGGACCAGTATATGTCGGCTGGGACAGTGGAGTCTGTTTTTGAGCTTGATGGTGTGACAGCGGCTAGTGTTATTTGTTACGATATTCGTTTTCCTGAATGGGTGCGAACACAGATGGCGCAAGGGTCAAGGTGCTTTTGTGGTAGCTCAGTGGCCTGAGCCTCGTGTGCAACAATGGGAGATTTTGTTAAAGGCGCGTGCGGTTGAAAATCAAGCTTTTGTAGTTGCTGTTAATCGTGTGGGGACAGGACCAGACGATGTCTTTTCAGGACATTCTATGGTTATCGATCCACTTGGAAATGTGGTCTTGCAATCCAAGGAGCGTGAGGAGGGCGTTTTTACGGCTGATATTAATCTTGAAGAGGTAGATAAGGTTCGAGGTCAGATTCCTGTTTTTGAGGATCGTCGCACGGACTTGTATCATTAAGGAGCGTTTATGTTATTTGAAGAATCTGATTTATTGAAAGAATTGCCAAAACAGTTTTTGCAGGGTTGGTGGCTAAGGTGAATGCCAAGGTAGCTGAAGGCGCAGATGTGATCAACCTTGGCCAGGGAAATCAGACCAGCCAACTTATGACCATATTGTTGAGGCCTTATGTACCTCAGCCCATAATCCAGCTAGCCACAAGTATTCTCAGTTTCGTAGCAATCGTCCCTTCAAGGAAGCAGCTACAAGTTTTTACAAGAAACATTATGGGATTGATTTGGATGCGGAGCGTGAGATTTGTGTCACAGGTGGGGCTAAGATTGGCCTTGTGGAATTGCCTTTAGCCTTGATGAATCCTGGCGACCTCTTGCTCTTGCCTGACCCAGGTTATCCAGATTACTTGTCAGGAGTGAGTTTAGGCCGTGTGACCTATGAAACCTTTCCTTTGACGGCTGAAAATGATTTCTTGCCAGATTTGGATGCCATTCCTGAGGAGACAGCTCGCCGAGCTAAGTTTATCTATATCAATTATCCGAATAATCCGACGGGGGCTGTGGCGACTAAGGCTTTTTATGAAAAGTTAGTTGCCTGGGCGAAGACCTACGAAGTAGGAGTGGTGAGTGATTTGGCTTACGGAGCTTTGGGTTATCAGGGCTATGAGAATCCTAGCTTCTTGTCAACGCCTGGTGCTAAAGATGTGGGCATTGAGTTCTATACTTTCTCAAAAACTTTTAATATGGCTGGTTGGCGTTTGGCCTTTTCGGCTGGGAATGACCAGATGATTGAAGCCTTAAATCTGATTCAAGACCATCTTTTTGTGGGAATCTTTCCTGCCTTGCAGGAGGCTGGGATTGCAGCCCTCTTAGACCCTAAATCTGAGGAGGCTGTTGCTCAACTGAATGCGACTTATGATGGCCGTCGAGATGCTTTTGTCCAGGCAGCTGCTAAGATTGGCTGGCAGGCCTTTCCATCCAGAGGTTCTTTCTATGCTTGGATGCCTGTTCCAGAGGGTTACACCAGTGAGAGTTTTGCGGATCTTTTGCTTGAGAAGGCCCATGTTGCTGTGGCACCAGGCAAAGGATTTGGACCAGCGGGAGATGCTTATGTTCGTATCGGACTGCTAGTAGAGCCTGAACGTCTTGTCGAGGCCGTCAATCGTATTGCAGATTTGCATTTATTTGATCATTAAATAGCGTTTATGAAACAAGTAGTTGAAAAAGACTGCTTGTTTTTTCATATTAATTCCAATTTCTCCTTGACAAATGAATAAAAATGCAATAAACTAGTTACATATTTATACAAAAGGAGTGCATAAATGAAAGTTTCAATCGTTGGTATCACTGGTTATAGTGGTTTAGAGTTAGTTAAAATTTTGAATAATCATAAAAAAGTGGAACTTGTTTCTATTCACGCAACCAAGGAAGTGGGTCGACGATTGTCTGATGTGTATCCCTATCTGACAGGTGTTTGTGACTTAGATATTGAAGCTTATGATGCGGAAAAGATTATGAAAAAGGCGGATTTGGTTTTCTTTGCCACACCTTCAGGAGTCGCTAGTTCGCTAGCAGAGGAATTTGTTCAGGCTGGCTTTCCTATTATTGATTTATCTGGAGATCATCGCTTACCGGCTTCCATTTATGAAAATGGTATAAAAATCACCTGCTAAGGAAATGATTTTGAATAAATTTACATACGCATTGTCAGAATATACAGGTGTAAAGGATAAAAAATTTATTGCCAACCCTGGATGTTACGCGACGGCGACAGAATTGGCCTTGATTCCTTTGGTTGCTGCTGGTTTGATTGAGACAGATAGCGTCATTGTGGATGCTAAGTCTGGTTTAACTGGTGCGGGTAAGGCTCTGAGTGAGTCTAGCCATTTTGTCAATGTTCACGATAATTATGTGACCTATAAGCTCAATCATCATCAGCATATTCCAGAGATTGTCCAAACTTTGCAAGCTTTTGATGCTGATATGCCGGAGATTCAGTTTTCAACGTCGCTTTTACCGGTTAATCGTGGGATTATGGCTACCGTTTATTGCAAATTAAAGAAGGATGTAGCTGTCTCTGATGTCGCTTCAGCCTTTGCAAAAGCTTATGATGATAAACCTTTTGTACGTGTGCAAGATAATTTACCAGAGCTCCATAATGTCATTGGATCGAATTTTACTGATATCGGATTTGCCTATAATGAGAAAACCAATGTTCTGACGGTTATTTCAGTCATTGATAATTTGATCAAAGGTGCTGCTGGCCAAGCGGTTCAAAATCTCAACCTCATGCAGGGGTGGGATGAGACAGAAGGTTTGCTTATGACACCGTCATACTTGTAGAGATAAGAACAGAAATAGGAGAAAAAATATGAAAGTCATAGATGGAACGATTGCCAGTCCGCTTGGTTTTTCAGCTGATGGGCTACATGCAGGATTTAAAAAGAGAAAAATGGATTTTGGTTGGATTGTCTCTGAAAAGCCAGCCAGTGTGTGCAGGTGTTTACGACCAATAAGGTTATTGCAGCTCCTTTGATTGTGACCAAGACCTCGGTAAAAAGGCAGGAAAATGAAGGCTATCGTTGTTAACTCAGGTGTGGCTAATTCTTGTACAGGGACCCAAGGATTGGAGGATGCTTACACCATGCAGGAGTGGACCGCTGAAAAGTTAGGTGTTGAACCAGATTTGGTTGGTGTGGCTTCTACAGGGATTATTGGTGAGTTGCTACCAATGGATATCTTGAAAAATGGTCTTTCCAAGATAGTGGTTAATGGGAATGCTGATGATTTTGCCAAGGCGATTTTGACGACTGATACAGCGACTAAGACCATTGCTGTGACGGAGACCTTTGGACGTGATGTGGTCACTATGGCTGGTGTCGCTAAGGGCTCAGGGATGATTCACCCTAATATGGCGACCATGCTTGGATTTGTTACTTGTGATGCTAATATTTCTAGTGACACCCTGCAATTGGCCTTGAGCCAAAATGTGGAAAAGACCTTTAATCAGATTACAGTTGACGGAGATACTTCGACTAATGATATGGTTCTTGTTATGTCAAATGGTTGCACGCTCAATGAAGAGATTCTGCCAGATACACCAGAATTCGATAAATTTTCGAAGATGCTGAATTTTGTGATGCAAGAGTTGGCTAAGAAAATTGCCAAGGACGGTGAAGGTGCTAATAAACTCATCCAAGTTGATGTGGTTAATGCCCCTAATGCCCTTGATGCACGTATGATGGCAAAATCTGTTGTCGGTTCAAGCCTAGTTAAAACAGCTATTTTTGGTGAAGATCCTAACTGGGGACGTATTTTAGCTGCTGTTGGCTATGCTGGTGTGGATGTTCCTGTGGATAATGTTGATATTATGCTTGGCGGTCTGCCAGTTATGTTGGCCTCTAGTCCTGTTTCCTTTGATGATGAAGAAATGAAAGACATCATGCATGATGATGAAGTTACTATAACGGTAGATCTTCATGCTGGTCATGAAAAAGGAACTGCATGGGGGTGTGATCTTTCCTACGATTACGTTAAGATTAATGCCCTCTACCATACTTAAGTTATCTATGATAAAGGAGTTAACTGATGACTACTGAATATATTGTAATCAAGATTGGTGGAGTAGCCAGTAAGCAGCTAACTCCTGAGATATTGGCTAAACTGTCCGAATGGCAGCAGGCTGGTCAAAAAATAGTTATCGTTCATGGGGGCGGTTTTGCCATTAATCAGCTGATGGAGGAGAATCATATTCCAATTCACAAGGTCAATGGTCTTCGTGTGACGGGTCAGTCAGATATGGCCTTGATCAAAGAAGCTTTGGTTGACATAGTTGGGAAAAACTTAGCGGATGAGCTTACAACTGCAGGTTTGCCAGCCTATCAGCTTGTAGATGAATTGTCAGACCTTGTTCATGCTGATTTCTTAGATCAAGAGACCTATGGTTTTGTGGGTGAGGTCAAAAACATCACTAATCAAACCCTAGTGA
>JBKWCO010000086.1:0-6580 GCA_046975465.1 Streptococcus sp.
AGCTTCCACTGTGTCATAACTAGAGGATCATTAGGATAATCCTTTCGCACTATGCTTGAGAATGAGCCTACTTCTATTATTTGTGATTTCTCAACCCTTGTTCAAAACTGTCTGAGCTCGCCTTAACAGTGATTTTGTCGAGTGTTAAGGGATGGGTGAAACTAAGGGTGTGGGCGTGGAGCATAAGTCGAGATGCGGGTCGGTGGCTATAAAGAGGGTCCCCCAGAATGGCATGCCCATGGTGGGCCAGGTGCACCCGAATTTGGTGGGTCCGTCCGGTTTTTAGTTGGCAATTGACCAGACTAGCTCCTTTGAAGGCTTTGAGGCGCGTGACCGTCGTATAAGCACGCTGTCCTTTTCGAGGGTCCACCACACGTTTTCTGCGATCGTGGCGGTCACGACCAATCTTGTCTTTATAAACGGTTTCCTTAGTCTGAAACCTTCCTTCTGCCAAAGCCCAATATTGACGTTGGATGAGCTTATCTTCCAGGAGTCGGTTGAGGATTGGTAGAATAAAGGATTTTTAGCAAAAAGAACAGCTCCGCTGGTCTCCATGTCTAGTCGATGAACAACATAACAGGTTTGATCACAGTAGGCCGACATGGTTAAGCAGGGCATCTCTGTAGGCTCATTACCATGCGTCTTCATCCCTCGGGTTTATTGACAACGATGAGATGCTGATCCTCATAGAGAGGCTCTACAAGACTGGCATTTCCCATAGGGATAATCTTTTCAGGGTAGTCCTCTGTATCAAAGGTCAGGCTAATCTTATCACCTTTTTCAACAGGACTCTGCCAATTAATAGTCTCTCCATTGATGAGGACGTGCTTTTTCGTGCGTAGGAAATGACGGATCTTACGAGGAATGAGGAGCTTAGTTTCTAGCAAGTCTTTGACAGTTGTTGCAGGATAGGGATTGATAATTTCTACGTGTAAAGTCATGGTTTCATTATATCATGAACGTTTAAAAGAGGACAGAATCTGTAAAAACTTGGTATAATAGGGTTATGACATTTTTTGATAATCTAAAAAACAAACTTTTTAAAGAAGAAAATAGCGGAAAGGGCAAGGATTCCCAACCTGCTGAAAAATCGAAGAATTTACAAAATAAGATAAAGGGACTCTTTGCTAAGAAACCTGATGAGGTTGAACAAGCTGTTGAAGACCTAGATATGTCTCAGGAAAGTCAAGAGACGTCACGTTATCAACGTTCTAAGCAAAAGAAACCTATTGATACGACCAAACCTTTAGGTAAGGTTCAGGCGTTCTTGAGCAAGTTTACACTTTCGCCAAGAAATCCTATTCGCCGTTTCTGGCGTCGCTATCATATTGGTAAAATTCTCTTTATCTTGGTAGCTATGTTGGTTCTGACAGTTGGTTCCTACCTTTTCTATATTGCCAAGACGACCAATGTTTCAGATCTTCAAGATGCCTTGAAAGCTACGACGGTTATCTATGACAAAGAAGGTAATCAAGCTGGTTCTTTGTCAGGGCAAAAAGGGACTTATGTGGAGCTGGATGCCATTAGTGATAGCTTGGAGAACGCTGTCATAGCAACTGAGGACCGTACCTTCTATGAAAATAGCGGGGTTAACGTCAAGCGATTCCTCTTGGCCATTGTGTCCATGGGACGCTTTGGTGGTGGTTCGACCATTACCCAACAGTTGGCTAAAAATGCCTTCTTGACACAAGAACAGACAGTCACTCGTAAGGCCAAGGAATTCTTCCTCTCTTTGGAATTAACCAAGAAATACAGCAAGCAAGAAATCCTTACCATGTACCTCAATAATGCCTACTTTGGAAATGGGGTTTGGGGTGTTGAAGATGCCAGCCAAAAATACTTCGGGACAAGTGCTGCCAATCTAACCGTTGATGAAGCAGCGACCCTCGCGGGTATGCTTAAGGGACCTGAAATTTACAACCCAATCGATAATATCCAAAATGCGACCAACCGTCGAAACACTGTCCTCGCCAACATGGTTGATGACAAGAAGTTGAGTCAGGCAGATGCCGACAGTGCGGCTGGAGTTGATATGGCTAGTCGTCTGGATGATACCTATCAAGGAACTGGGATGACTACAAGTATCCTTCTTACTTTGATGCCGTCATCGAAGAAGCCACTAAAACCTACGGCTTGAGTGAGGATGAGATTGTTAAGAACGGCTATAAAATCTATACAGAGATGGATGCCAATTCACAAGCTAATATGCAACAGACCTATGAAAATACCTATCTCTTCCCAACATCAGAAAGTGATGGTAGCACAGCCCAGTCAGCTAGTGTAGCACTTGATCCATCAACTGGAGCGGTTCGTGGTTTGGTAGGTCGTGTAGGTGGTACAGGTGATACAACCTTCCGTAATTTCAACTATGCAACCCAAGGTAAGCGTAGTCCTGGTTCGACCATCAAACCTTTGGTAGTTTATGCCCCGGCCTTGGCTTCAGGGTGGAGTATCAACAAGGATCTCCCTAATAAACCAATCGACTACAACGGCTATACCCCAACTAACTATGGTGATATTGAGACAGAGGATGTGCCCATGTATCAAGCTTTGGCTAATTCGCACAATATCCCAGCAGTTTACCTCTTTAATCAAATCGGTATTCAAAAGGAATTAGTTATGGTCAGAAATTTGGTCTTAACTTTGACAATGTTCCAGAAGAATTGGGAGTTGCCTTGGTGGTGGTGTGACAGCTAGTCCTCTTCAAATGGCTCAGGCACGCGACCTTTGCCAACGGTGGTGAGATGAACACTGCTTATTTCATTACTAAAATTGAAAATGCCAGTGGAGATATCATCGCTACTCATAGTAAGAAGTCTAAACGTGTTATCAGCCAGTCAGTTGCTAATCAATGACCAGCATGATGCTTGGAACCTATTCAAATGGTTCTGCTGTTAATGCCAATTATACAGGTTATACGATGGCAGGTAAGACAGGTACTGTTCAGGCTGAATTTAACAAGGATTTGACTAGCGACCAGTGGGTGATTGGTTATACTCCTGATGTGGTTATGACGACCTGGATCGGTTTTGATAAGACTGACGAGAGTCACTACCTAACAGGAGCTAGCTCGGGAACAGCCTCGACGATTTTTAGCTACATTGCTGCGGATGTTTTGCCAAATACACCAGGTACTGAGTTTACCGTTGAAAATGCCTATGCAGCTGATGGTCAAACACTAGACTATACGGCAGATCCAAATGACTCGCGCAATAGCAGTAACAAGTCATGGACAGACAAGGCATCAGACGTTGTGAATGACGTTAAAGATCAAGCAAGCAGCCTTTGGGATAAGATTACAGACTCCTTCTCAGGTCTATTCAGATAGCTTGTCAATTGCATTTAAAAGTGGTAAGATAAAAAGAACGGAGGCGTTATGGCACAGAAAAAAGCAAGCCTAGCGTGTGCAGAATGTGGGAGCCGAAACTACTCAATTAATGTGAGTAGCACTCCCAAACCAACACGACTAGAAGTTAACAAATTTTGTAAACATTGTAAAAAATACACCTTGCATAAGGAAACAAGATAGGAGACACCGTGAGACAAACTGGAAGTATTTTCAAAGTCTTGAAAGACACGACTTGGCCAGACCGTAAACAACGCTGGCACGATTTTATTTCAGTTCTTGAGTATACTGCGTTCTTCACTGTCATCATCTATGCGTTTGATGAATTGTTGAGTCGCGCTATGTCAGCACTGATTAACTTTTTCTAAAGAAAACACAAAAAGAGTGGGAATGCCTGCTCTTTTTTGTTATAATAAATGCAGATAAAAGCGAGAACAAGGGCCACCAGGCTTTTTTATTACGCTTTGAATTAAACCTTAGACATTCACTGACATTTAACACTCGCATCTAGAAGATAGCTAGCCAAAGGTGTTTAAATGTCATTTAGAAAAAAGAAAGGAATCCTAAAATGCTAGATTCATTCGACAAGGGCTGGTTCGTCCTTCAAACCTATTCAGGATACGAAAACAAAGTTAAAGAAAACCTTTTGCAACGTGCCCAAACTTATAATATGCTTGAAAATATCTTGCGTGTTGAAATTCCAACTCAAACGGTTAATGTTGAGAAAAACGGTAAAGTTAAAGAAGTAGAAGAAAACCGCTTCCCTGGTTACGTTCTTGTTGAGATGGTAATGACAGACGAAGCATGGTTCGTTGTTCGTAACACTCCAAACGTTACTGGTTTCGTTGGTTCTCACGGTAACCGTTCTAAACCAACACCACTTTTGGAAGAAGAAATCCGTCAAATCTTGATTTCAATGGGTCAAACCGTTGATGTCTTTGATACTAATATCAAGGTTGGTGACGTGGTTCAAATCATCGATGGTGCCTTTATGGGTCAAGAAGGCCGTGTTGTAGAAATTGAAAACAACAAGGTTAAAATCATGATTAATATGTTTGGTTCAGAAACAGCAGCCGAGCTTGAACTTTACCAAATTGCTGAACTTTAAGATAGACAAAAGAGGTCGAGATAGAGATTTCAACCTCGGAAGACTATCTCATTAAACATGAGGGAGAGACTAGAAGCTAGATTTTTAAATTTAGTTCTGTGTCACTCCCTTTTTCTAACGGATGATGATGAATTATAAACAATTTTACGATAGGATTAGCGGTCCATTGCGTCCTTATACTAGTATTTTAGAAGGTTTAATAAGGTTATAACTAGGACTTTTTACCTACTTTTTCCTATATTTCTTAGTTTGGTTTGGCTGAGGAATGGCTGGTTTGTTCTTTTTACGACAGTGCTTATTATGGAGGAGGCTTCTTCCTCCTTTCTCTTGGTCGTAGGCTCTATAATCGCCCACGCCCTTATCAGACTTGGATATTCAGCCCCTTATTAAGAAGGACAGTCTTGGCAAATCTTTTCCCAGTCGGCATGTTTTCTCAGCGACTGTCATTGCTATGTTGGCACTGATGATTAACCCCTGTCTAGGTGGGACTATGCTTTTTTGGCAGCAATTCTGGCTATCTTGCGTGTGCTAGGTGGCGTTCATTATCCTAGTGATGTTTTGGCAGGCTATGTCATTGGAATTCTTGTAGGTCTCCTTCTTTACCTTTAGAAAATTTTGGTCTTCTTCGATAGAGGAAGGCTTTTTCCTTGAAAAAGAAAAACCCTTAGGGACCTTTCCTTCTGTTCTAAAATCGAGTTGGCCATTAAAAGTTGTTTCCACCATTGAATAGTATTTAGTTTAGGACGTGCTCTGTAATGGCTTGAGCGACACCATGATCATCGTTTGAAGCCGTTACTAAGTTTGCAGTTTCCTTGACCCTTCAGGTGCATTGCCCATAGCAATTCCTAGTCCAGCCAGAGCCAGCATAGGACTATCGTTGAAGTTATCTCCGATAGTCATGACTTCTTCAAGAGGAAGGTCATAATATTTGGCAACTTCAAGGAGAGCGTGTTCTTTAGAAACATGTTTGGCAGTGACTTCTAAGTAGTTATCTTTGGATAAGTAGAAGGCTGTCTGTAGAAAATCCATGCTTAGGAGTTTTTGGTGGAGGTCCTGGATAACTTCAGGCTCATCAATCAACAATAGCTTGTGGATAGGTGGTTCTGAATCTGAGACCGTGTCTTGCAGCTCCTTAATCATAGGAGATTCACCCGTGATGCTTCCTTCCAACTGAGACCATTTGTCTAGTTTGTTGGTAATCCAGTCCTTGCCAGAGTAGATATTCACAGAGACACTTGGGTAATCTGTGGATAAGTAGCCAAGAAGTTCTTGAATTTCAGCTTTATCCACAGGGTGTTGGATGATAGTACGGTCACCCTCAAGTACTAAGGCACCGTTGTAGCAGGCGATGGGATTGTCATGAAGTCCCAGTTTATGAGCGATTGGTTGCATTCCTAGTGGAGAACGGGCAGAAGCTAAAACAAAGGGAATATTTGCCTTTTCAAGCTCTGGCATTACCTCAATCAGTTGTTCATCCACCTGGTGGTTACTAGTGAGAATAGTGCCATCAATGTCACTGATAATCAAACGAATATTACTCATAGTCGCTATCCTTTCCATCGTATAAAATCGTTACTTTATCTTTAAGAGACTCGACCAAATCAGGATCAGGTTTCTTATCTGTAATCCAGTAGTCAAAGTCTTCAATCTTGCCCAAGATATATTTGGAGTGCTTTTCATATTTATCAGATTCAGCAATAAGAATCTTGGTTCTAGCAGCTTGCATGGCCAGTTGTTTGACAGCAACGTCCTCTTCATCTTCATAGCTAACCACTCCTTGACTGAGACTAGCCGCTCCAAAGAAGGCTAAGTCAAATTGTAGATGTTGCAAGAGCTGGGCCTCGTGAAGCGAATAGTAGAAGCGGTTTTTGCTGTAAAATCTTCCTCCCAAGAGATGAAAGTCGATTTCTTCTTTGCCACTTAGGACCAAGGCATTGTCCAAAGAGTGGGAGTAGACAGTGACGCTCTTAGTCAATTTTTGTGAAACTTCAAGCATCAGGGTAGAGACATCGAAGAAGAGGAGAGATTGGTCTTTGACCAAGCTAAGCGCTAGGTCTGCTATTTTTTTCTTGTCTTCAGTGAGTCCTTTCTGACGTTCTTGGAAGCCAAGAACAGTGGTATTTTTT
>JBKWCO010000087.1:0-6565 GCA_046975465.1 Streptococcus sp.
TCTCTACAGTGGTTTTACCCACTACAGAAATTATAGAGCCTCTATTACTCAAAGAGGATCTCCTATGACAAAATTAGAAACATTTAGATGGCGTATGTGGCATGTTTATCTCCTTATTTTTATAACCATTCTACTTACAGGTACATTCGTTCGCTATGGTTATAGACTTCAAGCCGCTTATTCCTTAGACGATAGACTTTACGACTATACTAACAAAAAAAGTCACTGTCTACTCTATAGTCGACCACCTAGCTAAAAGCTTCCATATTAATTTTGAAAATCATTTTAGGAATACTCTAGACTCATGTCCCAGAAATAAATTTCACTCCTTTGGTAGCAAATAAACAATGTAATTCATAGTAAAAAAGATCAACACATTATTGTTGATCTTTTATTTTCACTCTAAATCTTTCATAATATCCGTAAACCTATGTGTAAACATAGCTGTCATCCCCCATATATTTTCTGTCAAGCTTCTGTAAAAAGGAATATGACGTTCACTATACCCGAAATTGTATTTTTCTCTGTTCTTTACCAGGAAAAAAGGGAAATCTTTCGCATCACTCAAGGTAGAAGTCACTTTATAATAAATCGGATTCTCTGTCAATAAGGTGTCAATACAAACTGTAAACAACCGTTCTACCTCTTCATTCGGATGAATATCTTCCCAATTATCTATATTCAGTTTTCCTACAAAGCAATGAACGGTTCTCCCCTGATGAACAAGATAGTCTATCTCTCCCCAAATGTCAATTTGATCAGGAAATAAGTTTAGTTCCTCACAAGTTTCTCGTATAGCAGCTTCTTGAAAAGTCTCACCGTCTTCGACACGGCCACCAGGAAAAGAGACCTCACCTGGTTGAGAAATATGCTCACTTCGTACTTGGTAAAGGATTTGATACTTATCAGTTTTTACATCATATATCAAGGGTAAGAGCACTGCATAGCGTCCTTTCTCCCCTAGTGGCTTCGGCTCGTAATGAGCTAGTTTATCTTTAATAGTCATAAGAACTCCTTGACTTCATATTATCATAAAAAAGAAGATATCCCTATTGTATAAAATTTTTATATATAAAATATTGACATATCTTTCTAAAAGAGATACACTCAATGTGTAAAATAATTATATATAATTTTTATACATATCCTAAAAGCAAAGGAGCACATTATGTATTTTCCAACATCGTCAATCCTGATAGAGTTCCTAATACTGGCTATTATCGATAGAGAAGACTCCTATGGTTATGAGATCAGTCAAACCATAAAACTTGCAGCTAATATCAAGGAATCAACACTTTATCCTATTCTTAAAAACTTGAAAAGCCGGCTATATGACGACCTATAGTCAAGAATATCAAGGTAGAAAACGTAAATACTACAGTATTACCCAAGAGGGAAAAAATCAACTTCAATTTCTTAATGAAGAATGGTTAACCTATAAAGAAACCCTAGATGGTATTGTAGAAGGGAGATTAAGACATGACAAGGACTGAATATATAGCCAAATTAACAAAATATCTACGAAAATTACCACAAAAGGACTACGAAGAGGCCCTCGAATATTTCATGGAATATTTTGAAGAGGCCGGACCTGAAAATGAAGCTCAGGTTATTGCAGAATTAGGTACACCTAAGGAAGCAGCACATGAAGTCATCACTCGTCTGCTTGATGAAAAGATTATTGAGGATAAGAGCAGCTTACGCAATAAAACGACTATCCTTTGGATTGCTATCCTAGCTGTTTTAGCCAGTCCAGTCGCCTTACCAATTTTACTATTCTTCTTAGCTATGCTAATGACACTTCTTATGATTATTTTCGCAGTCATAGTGACTGCCTTAGCTCTTACCTTTGCCTTACTCATTAGTGGTGTTTACACTTTCTTTACAAGCTTCTCTCTAAGTGTTTCACTGGCTTCAACACTGTTTGGAGTAGGTCTAGGACTGTTGATGTTTGGGGAGCGCTCTTACTACTTTTGGTTTCATTTGAAATCTGTAAACTTATTGTAAAGCTAATTACCCTATTGATTAAATGGCTCATCAAGAAAGGAAGAAAATCATGAAAACTTGGAAAAAGATTGTCCTCGGAGTGTCTCTTATCTCTCTATTTTTAGGAGGAGGATTAGTAGCTTGGGGTTATAGTCAAGGTGGCTTGACAGATTTACAAAATAAAACTATAAGTGAGCAAGATTATGTCAAGAAAGAAGTTGAGGACTTCAATAAAATTGATATTAAAAGTAGTAGCTACAATGTGCTTATAAAAAATGGTGACGTTGACAAAGCAATGCTTTCTTACTACCAAAAAACAAAAAATCCAATTGACACATCTGTAAAGGATGGTCAATTGACTATCAATGATAGCAACTCTGAATTAGATTCAACTTCTAACAAACATATTAACTTTTTCGGATTAAAAGATTTAGTAAGGCTTTCTACTCTCAACGAGGAAGTCAGAAATAAAACCATTGTCATTACACTCCCTAAAAAACAAACGATTGATTTTTTAAAGGTTGATTTAGCAACTGGAAATCTAGATTTAAGTAATAGCACAATTAAACAGTCAAATATTGACCTTAAAGTAGGTGACCTAACATTTACCGAGATGACTGTTAATAACCTAGAGGCCCATCTTGCTGTCGGTAGTGTTGATAGTAATCATACACTTTTTACTAACTCAGATTTATCTATTGCAATGGGAGATTACTCTGGAGAGAACCTAATTTTCAATGGTCACAATAAACTTGATATTACATCCGGTGATATTGAACTAGCTCTTAAAGATTACACGCTCAATGTTCAAGCCGATAGTCATTCAGGAGAGGTGGACATCACAAATAACCTTAAGATTTCAAAGGATAACACACTAACCATTACCTCAGACCTCGGTGATATAACTGTTGAATAACATAAAAAGCCAGCTCACATTAGAGCTGGCCTTTAGTTTATTCATTTTCAGACTTTGGTCTATAAATAATAATACCTACAACTAAAAAAATAAGTAAGAAAATGAATAACATACGTACTTGATTTGAGATTTGTCCTGTCATTGAAATAGTTTGACGAAGACCTGATACGGAGTAGGACATTGGTAAGAATGGTTGGACGACCTTAAAGAACTTAGGACTAAGTTCAATTGGATAAGTCCCTGCACTAGAACCTAGCTGCAAAAGGAGCATAATCATAGAAGCAAATGCACCATATCTATCATCCCAACCCACAAGAGCTGTAACGAGCGCCATTAAAGTCCATGCTGCAAGGAGAATCATACCAAATGTAGCTAATGGATGATTTGGTTCAACTCCCACAATTCGAATGGCAATATAAAGGGCAATTGCAGCCAAAGTCGTAATGATACCATTGATAAAGAACTTATTCTTAGCCCAATCAAAACGGCTCGTAAAGTTTCTTCCCGTCAAGCTCTTAGCAAAGATAACATTAGTTGAAAGAGCGACAACCATAAGAGAAACAGAAATCATATATGGAGCCATCCCCACACCATTAGTGTCAACGTTATCCTTATCAGTTTTCTTCTCTTTAAGCGGAGCACTAACCATTTTTGCATTGTCTGAGTTTACAGAAACAAGAGATAGTTGCTGATTAGCCTTATTTAACGAGTCAGACAATGTAGAGAGGTTGGTTGACAGACTTGTCAATCCACTTGTCAAAGTATTTCCGCCCGTTGCTAATTGTTGAGCTCCTGTATTGAGAGCACTTGTACCACTCTGAAGAGTAGCAAAACCAGTCATTAAACTACTACTGTTAGCATCTAGAGTTTGAGCACCACTGGCAATCGTTGACACAGCACCAGTATAAGTTGACAAACCATTTGAAAGTGCGCTTGCACCTGTTGCTAGAGTACTTTGAGCGGTTGACACACCTGAAGCCACTTGAATTGCTCCTGGTGATAATTGATTGACAAGTACCGAATTGACATTAGCAATATTAGCTTGCATTGATGATACCGTTGATGAAGCTACAGGAAGAAGAGCATTCGCCGAACTTGCAATGCCTGAAATAGACGTTTGTAGAGAAGCCAAACTACTTGAATCTCCGCTACTAGTTGTTGTCGTACCTGTCAAGCTAGATAAAGCAGTTGACATACTTGACACATCAGATGCAATAGTTGAAGCATAACTACTAGCTGTAGAGCCTGAATTACTAATTGCCGATGTAATCTCTGCTTGTTGATCTGCCGTCAAGCTTTGATAAGCAGCTGTTCCTTGTACCGCAGCCAAATCATTTGCTTTATCAGTTGCACTAGCTGTTGCTATAGAGCTAGCTGCAGAAGAAATATTTGAAAGATAAGTCGCTATTGAACTTGTATCTACTGATGTTGTTGATGTTCCACTTGGTAATGATGTGTTACTTACCGCTGTATTAAGATTTTGAATTGCTGTATTTAAATCAGTTAAATTAGTTGACAGGGTTGACAACTGTGCTTGCTGTTCTTCAGATAAACTTGTTGCTGTAGCCATTTGACTGAGCGCTGTTGACAACGAATCTGCACCTGTAACTAAGGTATTCATGGCCTCTGCTCCTGATACAAATTGACCTGCAGCAGAATTAACAGCCTCAGAGTTCGCATTTAACTGTGACAAAGCGCCTGACAAAGTTGACACACCTGAAGTATAGGCAGACGCGCCTGAACTCAAGGTATTAACACCTGCAGCCAATGTTTGTGTAGAGCCAGCAAGTGTTCCTAAACCATTTGATAAGGTCTGACTCCCAGACTGAAGTGCGCCTGCACCTGCATATAATTGACTAGCCCCATTCGCTGCAGTTCCCATACCACTCTGAAGTTGAGACATACTCCTAAAGACAGCTCCAACATAAGTTGACGTAATATTTTTAGAAACGGTATCCTTCAACTTAGATATGGCAGAATCGCTCATTTTTGAAGAAACGAAGCTATGTCCTGCTGTTGTTTGATAAGAAATTTCCAGTTTCTTAGGATCATTAGTCAAAAGGCTTGCTGCATTACTTGAGAGGTTTTCTGGGAAAGTAATCACCATATAGTAATTACCATCATCTATTCCTTTTTGTGCCTCCTTTTCAGTCACAAAGTGATAGTCTAGATTTTTGTTTTTAGACATATTGTCTACCATATCATGACCAATATTCAGAGTCTTATTCTGGAAACTAGCACTCTTATCTTTGTTCACTACTGCCACTGGTAAGTGTTTGACATTACCATAAGGATTCCACATAGAAGACAAAAAGATTAGATTATATAAAGCAGGTATCAATGAGACACCAATAATAGTTATCCAGAGCTTTGGACTTTTAAGAAGAGCCTTTAATTCTGCTAACATATTTCTCCTTTTTAGACATTGTGTTTATTTTTATGATATAATCAATTATAAACTCATTTACCTGAAAATCAATGTTAAACAATCGCTTTTTGGACACATAGTCTAAAAGTGTATAAAAGGAGATTTGTATGTCAAAAGATCAAAGGCGAGCTCAAACTAAAAAAGCTCTTTTAGATGCTTTAGTAATATGCCTAAAAGACCAAGATTTCAATGATATTACTACCATTCGTCTGGTTCAAACAGCTGGGATTAGCCGTTCGAGTTTTTATACCCACTACAAAGATAAGTATGAAATGATTGATAGTTATCAGAAAGAGCTTTTTCATAAACTAGAATATATCTTTGATAAATATGAAGGAAAGAAAGAGGAGCCTTTCTCGAAATCTTTGATTTTTCACTCGTGAAAAGCTCCTGTCAGCTCTATTGTCTACAAATGGATCAAAAGAAATTCAAGATTTTCTGATACATAAACTTCAGCGTATGATAGCTGAGGACTACATTGATCCCACTGCTGAAGAAAGAGCTCTCAAAGGATTCGAGAAAGACTATGCCAGTATTTATTTTGCGCATGCTATTTTTGGCGCTGGTCAAGCCTGGATAAATAAAGGAAAAAAAGAATCACCTCAAGAAATGACAGACTTTCTTCTACGATTTATTCCACAATAAAATAACTTCAAAAGCATAAAAAAGCTGCAAACCATTTCAATAGTTAAAGCAGCTTTTTTCTTTTACAATAAAATCCTTAAAATAAGGAAATGATAAGTGAAAGCAAGGTCAAAATTGCGGGTCCACCTTGCGTTAAAATAATTTTCTTATTTGTAGTTATAGCTCCATAAATAGCAGCAAAGAAAACATTGAGTACAAAAACAGTTACAAGTAGCTGACTACTTGTGAAAATCCCATACAAGAGGAATACAGCAATCAAACCATTGTAAATCCCTTGATTTTTAAATAAGTTTGTAACAGAATCACGTTGAAGTTCTTCTTTACTCATATTGAAAACACGACTAGTCGTGTTTGAATGTGTCGCAAAAGTTTCCAAATACATGATATAGAGATGCTCCAAAGCAACAATCCCAGCTAAGATTAGTGTAATAATAGACATAGTAGCCTCCTTCTTAAATAACTTTGACAGTATATCAAAAGTAAACTTTTAAAACAACATGTATACTTCATACAATTTGAAATATGGTAAAATAAAGAATGAAAGAGAGGTTCTTATGACAAAGACAGAAGTAATCCAACGTCTCCAAAAA
>JBKWCO010000088.1:0-6554 GCA_046975465.1 Streptococcus sp.
AAAAACAGACACTTTTTTAGATATTTAACCTGTCTACTTGACAGGGGGCATATCACAAGGCGTTAATGATTTTTTGTAGCTTTAAATGAAACTTGAAGATTATGCCTTGACGTTAATCGTCCAATGGCACTCTATCTAATATAAGTATACAACTTTGAGTTTAGATGTCCCAAAATAAGACTCTATGGATTCTTATCTGTATTGTGATTGGCGACTATTTTTGTCAATAAAAATTTAAGAGGTTGTTGATTTCACTTAGAATATAGTAATGTTCTATGAAAACGTATACAATAGTAGTTAGAGAAATAAACATAGATTGGAGAAGATTGATGACATCATCTTTTGAAGACTTCACAAAAAAAGCAGAAGCATTCTTAGAAGAACATATTACAGAGTATCTCAGTGTGGACATGGCTCTTGAAGATTTTGCAAGACAATACAACCAAGGGCTTTTTGATGAGATCACTTCCCCTGATTCAAAGCAGGAGAGAGCTTGGAAACTTATTGAAGAGGCTTATCATTATCACGAGGAAGATCCTTCGAGAAGTCAGGAATTTTTGACAGAAGCTTTAAAACTAGATCCTGAAAATCTTGATGTTAAACAAATGCTCTTAACTTTTCAAAGTCCACTTAAACATCTAAAAGGCTTAATTGCTTTAGAAAAAGAGCAAAGGTCCAAGTGGGATCAAGGTCCCAAAATGGGCTGGGTTAATCTTGATGAGCGTCCTTATTTGTCTTTGAAGTATAATCTTGCTAAATTTTATTTAAGCAACAGTATGAATCGGTTTGCTATTAAGGAATTTGAAGAGATTCTAGAAATAGATGTTCAAGATCACATGGGAGTCCGTTACGAATTGATGGCTACCTATTGTAATCTGGAGGAATTTGATAAGGCTAAGAACTTTTTCGAATGTGAGCAAATGGAATATCATGAAGAAGATTTGATGATAGTACCAATGATGACCGTCTCACTAATGACGGGACATATTGAGGATGCGGATTTCTATTTTGATCTACTTTATGCAAAAAATCCAGAGTTCGAAAATTATTTAAAAATGATTGAACAAGGTGATGAAGAGCGTCTAGTTGCCGAAACGCTTAAAGTCAACCCTATCTTATTTGAAGCCAATAGTATGCAAAGTCTTTTGATGGTTTTTAATCAAGTCGTTGATCTGTCCCAGTCAGAATATTATTTTACTTGGTTAATCGAAAAATATCGTGTAAAACGTCCACAAAGACATGTTGCGAAAAAGAAAAATCCAGAATTGCACAAACTAATTAGAGAATTGGAGAAAAGTATAGAACCAAGCAAAGCCCTCCAAGGTCTTTCAATAAGTGTGGAGCGTATACTTCGTAAACATGGCTTAATAGAATTTAAAGATTTTAAAAAGAAAACGGAAGAGGAAGTAGCAGCGATTAGAGGAGTTGGAAAGGTGAGCATGGAAATCCTTAAAGAAAATGGTGTTGTCTTTAAAAAGAAGCGGAAAAAGAAGTAAGGAACTATTCATCAAACAAGCCGTAGCAAATCTTTGCATTTTTGACTTATCTTTTTAAGATAGTACTATTTAAAAAAAAAAGGAGAAAAGCATGGAAACATATACACTTTCAAATGGCGTTACGATTCCTAAAATTGGTTTTGGGACTTGGCAGATTCCAGAAGGGGAAGAAGCTTATAACAGCGTTAGTTTCGCACTTAAGGCGGGTTACACACATATTGATACGGCGCAAATCTACGGTAACGAGGTTTCTGTAGGTAAGGCGATTACAGATAGTGATGTGGCGCGTGAGGATATTTTCCTAACGACTAAACTCTGGAATGACAAGCACGATTACGATTTGGCTAAGGCCTCTATCGACGAGTCTCTTGAAAGACTAGGTGTGGATTATTTGGATCTTTTGCTCATCCACTGGCCTAATCCAAAGGCTCTTCGTGAGAATGATGCTTGGAAGGTTGGCAATGCAGGCGCCTGGAAGGCAATGGAAGAAGCCTACAAAGATGGTAAGGTGCGTGCTATCGGTGTGTCTAACTTTATGCAACATCACCTTGAAGCCCTCCTTGAAACGGCTGAGATTGTTCCACAGGTTAACCAAATTCTCCTGGCTCCAGGTTGTGCTCAAGAAGAGTTGGTTGCCTATTGCCAAGAGCGTGATATTCTTCTTGAAGCCTATAGCCCACTAGGTACTGGTAGCATTTTTGGGAATGAAGATGTTGAAGCAGTGGCTGAACGTAACGGAAAATCTGTTGCTCAAGTTGCTCTGCGTTGGAGTCTTCAAAAGGTTTCTTACCACTACCTAAGTCTGTGACACCCAAAAATATTGAAGGCAACCTAGATATCTTTGACTTTGATTTGTCAGCGGAAGACATGGCAGTCTTGGATAAGATTCAAGGTATCAAGACTCAGGATGACCCGATTCAGTTAATTTTTAATAGGATTGCAAGCAACTCGTGAGGGTTGCTTTTTCTTCTGTTTTACGAATAAAAGTGTGAATCTATCATCAAAATTGACAAAAAGGAGGAGTGGTAATACAATGGTGTTACAAAAGAGAACGAGGTTAAGGACATGACAACAATTACACTGAAAGTTTCAGAAGCAGATAAGAAGTTCATGCAAGCCATTGCGAAATTTGAAGGGGTATCCTTGTCAGAATTAATTCGTACCAAAACTTTAGAAGCTATTGAGGATGAGTATGATGCTAGAGTCGCTGATTTGGCCTTAGCAGAATATGAAGACTATCTATGAAAACGGTGGGGAGGTGCTAAATTGGGATGACCTATAAGATAGTACCAACCCCTAAATTTGCCAAAAGTTTTAAAAAGTTGGATCCTTTCGTCAGAAAACAAATTAAGTCTTATCTCAATCGTGTCACAGATAATCCAAGAGCTAAGGGTAAGGCATTGGTTGCCAATCGCACTGGACAATGGCGCTATCGTATTGGTGCCTATCGTGTTATTGTCAATATTCAGGACAATGAACTAATCATACTTGCTCTCGAAGTCGGTCATAGACGTGATATCTATTAGTATCAAGACATAGAATATCCTAGGTTCCGTTAATTTTTAATAGGATAGAAGCAACTCGTTAGGGTTGTTTTTGCTTGTTTCTTTTGATTTGCTATAATGAAACTGTCATTTGTTTATTTATAGATGGGAGTTACGTAATGGAGTCTCGAAATCTTTTCCTCAAAATACGCGTCTGATGGCTAATTTGTTGAGTTTCTCGGGAGGAGCTTTGGATGTCTTTTGTCATATGTATTACCATAGTTTGGTTGCTACTCAGACAGGGAATATTCTCTTGTTAGTTGCTGACTGGCGTAGTAGTAGCATGTACCATAACATGTTACGATGCTTTTCCATCCTTTTCTTTTCCTTAGGTTTTCTTTTTGGCATGTGGTTTAAAGATCATCGTAAGAATGCCTACTGGCGTGTTTATGGTCTTCTTCCACTTTGCGTGATGACAGCTATCCTGCCTTTTCTACCTTCAAATGCCTTGATTGAGCTCCCGATTATCGCTTTTTCTGCAGGTATCATGATGAAGACTTTTACTGGCAGTCAGATTG
The DNA here is from genome assembly GCA_046975465.1 of Streptococcus sp. Classification (GTDB taxonomy): domain Bacteria; phylum Bacillota; class Bacilli; order Lactobacillales; family Streptococcaceae; genus Streptococcus. Next base: position 3,559 of record JBKWCO010000088.1, read on the forward strand.
AGAATCATCCCTTCGTGATATTTATGACCTCAGGAAATTATCGAAGGATGTTAACGGCCCTCTATTATGCCATTCAGGGAAGTGGTGATCAGAGAGAATATCGTCGTCAGGCTGTCAATTATAGCTTTATCGTAGGGAGCTTTGTCGTTGGCGCTATCGTCTCAGCCGTTCTGATGCATTTTGTGCACCTTAAGTCAATCTGGGTAATCACACTCAGTCTAATTACCATCATGGTTTACTATTCATCTGAAGTGAAACGACTAGGACTCAAGGAAACTAATCTTTAGGCATTTTTGTAGTAATTATTTTTGATAAAAATAGACTTGTGTTATAATCTTGGTTATATTAATTTTTTTAACCCTGAATAAAGGAGAATTAAGATGCCTGTAGTAAGTAATGATTTTTCAGATATTGTATATAACCGTCGTTCCATCCGTAACTTTGATACTTCTGTCAAGATTCCACGAGAAGAATTGTTGGAAATCTTAGATAAAACTGTTACAGCCCCATCATCAGTTAACATGCAGCCTTGGCGTTTTGTCGTTGTTGATAGTGAGGAAGGCAAGGAAAAATTGGAACCCTTTGTCAGCTACAATGGATTACAAAATGAAACGTCATCAGCCATGGTTCTCATTTTTGCAGATCTGAAGAGCCAAGAAAGAGCTGAAGAAATCTATGGAAAGGCCGTTGCGCAAGGAAAAATGCCTGAGGAGGTCAAAGAAAAACAACTATCAAGCATTGTACCAATGTATGAAAATGCTCCTCGTGAAATGATGAATGAAATTGTTCATATTGATGCTAGTCTGGCTGCCATGCAGTTGATGTTGGTCGCTCGTTCTTATGGTTACGATACTAATGCCATTGGTGGCTATAAAAGAAGGTCTCGCCAAAGCCTTCGGACTTGACGCTGATCGTCATGTACCAATCTTGCTCATTGCTCTTGGTAAGTCCAATGAAGAAGGTTTCGAGTCTGTTCGTTTGAATGCTTCTGATGTGACGACTTTTGCTTAATAAATAATTGACCGTAAGTCTCGAAAGTGGAGGCTCACGGTTTTTGTATGTGGTGACTAAATTCTGAGAGTGTTTGCTTTAACCCATGATTAAGGTAAGTCCTTTTCCTTTGTGCTATAATGATAATGAATGTTTAATACAGGGCCGAGTATGGCCATTTTCTAGGAGTCTTTATGACAAACTATTTGATCCGAAGTTTTCTCTGGTTTCGTGAGCGTGGTTTTGTTCAAATTACGCAGAAAACTTTGGTTTCGCTCTTTCCCTTTTTCCTCTTTTCAGGAATTATTCGGGTGATTTCACTATCTGTCTTTTCAGAGCTTGGTTATATTAACCAGTTGTTTTCAGTTTCTGATTGGCTGCCAGCTTTTAAGATAACTGGTCAGGTGCTCAACAATCTTTCCAGTTTTCTTGGTGGTTTAGCAGGTCCCTTGTCAACCTATTTTGCAGGAAAATACACGGCTGGTCACTACGGCAGAAGTACTGGTACAGCTGGTGTGACCTCCCTTTTGGTTAGCTTAATTATAGGATCGCAGGAGCTGTTGCTGTCACCGCTAAACGATGGTGTTTTGACTCGCATCAATTTACCGGCTTCAATCAACATTATGTTGGCTATCTTTGTGGGCTATCTGGTTGGCCAGATTTTTCGCTTTTCAAGAGCTAGTGATGATCAGATTGTGGACAAGGATTATATCTATCAGCCAAAAACCGTTCGCCCCATCTTTTTATCTCTAATTCTGGCGGTTGGTCTCAATATTCTTTTGTTTGTTGGAGACCAACGTAATGTTTTTCAGACCATAAGCCAGTTTGTATCTAGAGTCACCGTAACTCATAATCATCTATTCTCAACCTTTATGATGGGACTTTTGAGTACTTTTTCTGCTTGGATTGGAAATAGTCAGACTTTCGCCCTAAATTCAATTGCCGAGGATAGTTTTGCCTTGGAAAATTTGACCTATGCTGTTTCCCATCATACGACGACTGGGCTTCCCCACCTTTACACACTAACAAATCTTTATCATAGTTATGGCTTGGTTGCTGGCATTGGCTCAGGGCTAGCCCTCTTGGTGGCTCTGCTTTTAGCATCAACCAGTTATAAGGATAAGAAGGTGAGTCTTCTAAGTGTCTTTCCGAGTCTCTTTAACAATGGGGCTCCATTTATGGTGGGGATACCAGTCTTGCTTAATTTAGTTTATCTGGTTCCTTTCTGTTAGCACCAATGGTCAACATGGGAATAGCAGCAATTGCTTTGGTGCTTCGTCTTATGCCGCGGCAGTTTATCCTGTACCAGATGGTACCCCTAGCCTGCTCTATGCTTTCATTGGTACTGGCGGTAGCCTTCGTGCCTTGGCTGTTAGTCTGTTTTGTTTTGCGGTTGATGTCGCTATCTTTATTCCTTTCGTAAGACTTTCTAATAAGGTACAACACGGTTTAAAAGAGGAAGGAGAAACTAATGAAGCTCAATAAAAAAATGAAGTTGGTTTTTGTTTTGGTTGCTGTCTTTCTCATCGGCTTAGCGGTACCTTCTTATAGCTGGACCAAAAAAATGTCAAGGAAATTGAGACTTTCTACAACTCGAAATTGTCTCCTATTATCATGATTCCAGGGAGTTCCGCTACAGAAAATCGTTTTGATGGCTTGGTACGTAAGGTCAATCAAGACCGTCATGGGGTTAAGCATAGCCTCCTCAAGGTCAAGGTTTGGAACAATGGTCGCATCACCTTTGAGGGCAAAATCAAGGCTAAGGACAACGAACCAGTCATTGTTATCGGATTTGAAAATAACAAAGATGGCTATAGTAATATTAAGAAGCAGGCTAAGATGATGAATCAGGCCTTCCAAGCCTTGCAGAATAAATACAATTTCAATAATTTTAAAGGTCTGGCCCATTCCAATGGTGGACTGATTTATACAGCCTTTATTGAAAATTATCTGAGTGACTATGATGTTAGGATTAACTCACTCATGACTATCGGGACGCCCTATAA
>JBKWCO010000089.1:0-6497 GCA_046975465.1 Streptococcus sp.
GTACTGAACCTTGATGCCCGTTTCTTTTGTAAACTTGGTCAGGAGGTCTGGGTCAATATAATCACCCCAGTTATAGATAACTAATTTGTCCGACACATTTCCTGTACGACTCTGCATGTAGGCAGAGATGCCCCAAAGGAAGAAGATAATGGCTAAGATACCTGCCAGAAATTGATAGAGTCTACGCATCCTGCTCCTCCTTCTCCTTGGTAATCGCATAATAACCTATCACTAAAAGAATAGAGAATAGGAAAACAACGGTTGACAAGGCATTGATTTCCAAAGAAATCCCTTTACGAGCACGTGAGTAAATTTCCACAGCAAGTGTTGAAAAACCATTCCCCGTTACAGAAGAAGGTTACTGCAAAGTCATCCAATGAATAGGTAAAGGCCATGAAATAACCAGCAATAATACCAGGTGTCAAGTATGGCAACATGACCTCACGCAACATCTGCCATTGAGTTGCACCCAAGTCATAGGCTGCATTCACCATGTCTCGAGTCATTTCCTTGAGGCGTGGCAATACCATAAGAACCACGATTGGGATTGAAAAAGCAATGTGACTCAATAAGACAGATACAAAGCCTAATTGGAAACCAATCAAGGTGAAGAGAATCAAGAAACTAGCACCAATCATGACGTCCGGTGCAACCATGAGCACGTTATTTAGAGATAAAATCCCAGTCTGCTGCTTCTGTTTACTCTCATAGATAAAGATAGACCCAAAGGTACCAATAATCGTTGCCAGAAGAGCGCTAAGGAAAGCTAAAAAGAAGGTTTGAGCCAGGATTAACATAAGTCGGCTATCTGAAAACATGCTCTGGTAGTTATCCAGAGTAAAACCTGTGAAACTATTCATATCGCCACCACTATTGAAAGAATAGGCGATTAAATAAAAGATTGGCAGGTAGAGGATAACAAAGACAAGAGCTAAATAGAGATTTGCAAATTTTTTCATTGACGTCTCTCCTTTGTTAACCACATTGTCGCAATCATAGCAACAATAAGAACAACACCAATGGTTGCCCCCATTCCCCAGTTTTGTGTCGTGAGGAAGTGCTGTTCGATAGCTGTCCCTAAGGTGATAACTCGGTTACCACCAATCAAACGTGTCAGCATAAAGAGGCTGAGACTAGGAATAAAGACCGACTGGACGCCAGAGCGTACCCCATTAAGCGATAAGGGAAAAATAACCTTGGTAAAGGTCTGCCAATCATTGGCTCCCAAATCTTTACTTGCATTCACAATATTTTCATCCAAATCATCCAGTGCATTGAAAATCGGTAGAATCATAAAAGGAATTTCAATGTAGCTAGCTACGAAAATAAAGGAGAAATCCGTAAAAAGGATTTGCATGGGTGCAATCCCAAAGAAACCAAGAAAGGCATTGATACCGCCTTGTTGACCAAAAATCCCCATAAAAGCATAGGCTTTCAGAAGGAGATTGACCCAGGTTGGCAAAATGACCAACATTAACCAAAGTTGCTTATGCTTCAGTCTGGTTAAAAGGTATGCCGTCGGATAAGAGATAAGGAGAGTTACCAGAGTAATGATGGCTGCATAAAGAACCGAGTTAAAACTCATCCTTAAGTAAGTCCAACTGGAAAAGAAGGTGCCATAATTATCCAATGTAAAGTTGCCACTGATATCAAAGAAAGACTGATAGAGTAGCATGAGCACTGGAGCAACCACGAAGAGTAGGAGCCAAAGCAGGTAAGGTACCGAGAAGAGGCTAGCTGTTTTCTTCATAGCGCTCCTCCTCAATGGCATTAATCAAGCCATCTTCATGCTCTTCCACTTCCACATATTCTTCAATACGTGCATCAAATTCTTCTTCTGTCTCATTAAGACGCATGATATGAATATCCTCAGGCGTAAAATCAAGACCGATAATCTCACCCTCAATTGCCTTACGGGTTGAGTGGATCATCCATTCATTGCCAAGATTATCATGAGCAATAATTTCATAGTGAACCCCACGGAAGAGTTGGTTTCCACTGAACTTGTAGCTTTCCTTCTTCAGGAAGCGTGATTTGTAAATCTTCAGGACGGATAACCACTTCAACAGGTTCGTTAGGACGCATTCCTCCATCTACAGATTCAAAGCGTTTCCCATTGAACTCAACCAGATAATCCTCAATCATCACGCCAGGAAGAATGTTGATTCTCCAATAAAAGTAGCTACAAAGTGGTTGATAGGCTCATCATAGATATCAACAGGGGTTCCTGACTGAACAATTTCCCATCATTCATAACAAAAATCCAATCCGACATAGCCAGGGCTTCTTCTTGGTCGTGGTAACAAAGACAAAGGTAATCCCAAGTCGCTGCTGCAATTCACGCAACTCGTATTGCATTTCAGTACGTAGCTTCAAATCCAGTGCTGACAGAGGCTCATCTAAAAGGACCACTCGTGGTTGGTTGATAATCGCACGGGCAATGGCCACCGTTGACGTTGTCCACCAGATAATTTTTGAATTGAGCGCTTTTGATAACCATCTAGTTGAACCATTTTCAAGGCTTCTTCTACACGCTCTTCAATCTCCTTTTTAGGGACCTTTTTAACTTAAGGCAAAGCCACATTGTCAAAGACATTCATATGTGGAAAGAGGGCGTAAGATTGAAAAACGGTGTGGACATCCCTTTTATTAATAGGAATATCATTGATACGCTTTCCATCCAAAAGGACGTCACCACTGGTCGCATCTAAGAGACCTGCAATGATGTTCAAAATCGTTGATTTACCAGAACCAGAAGCCCCGAGTAGAGTATAGAACTTACCTTCTTCTAGTTCAAAGTTGATGTCTTTTAAAACTTGTGTGCCACTATCTTCAAACACTTTTGAGACGTTTCGAAAGGCAATAATCGGATTAGTCAATTGTCATAAATCCTCCATGGATAGCAAATATAGGGATAGGGTTTTATTAGTTTAATTTGTCGCCAATGATACGTACTTCAGGCTCAAGTGTTACACCTGAATTTTCCTTAACCTTAGCGATGACATCGGCGATAAGATCCTCATAATCTTTAGCTGTTCCTTGATCCACATTGACCATGAAACCAGCATGCTTGGTTGAACTTCAACACCACCGATACGATGTCCTTTAAGATTAGCTTCCGTAATAAGCTGACCAGCAAAGTGGCCTGGTGGGCGTTTAAAAACAGAACCACATGAAGGGTATTCGAGAGGTTGTTTAAGCTCTCGCAAGTGATTAAGACGATTCATCTCATTCTTGATTTGCTCGTAATCTCCTGGTTTGAGGTTAAATTTAGCTGAAATAACCACTTCTCCGGTTTCTTGGAGCACTGAACGACGATAACCAAAGCGCATATCTCTTGCGTCAATCGTACGAATATCACCGTCTTTTGTAAGAACCTGAGCAGAAACCAAGATATGGGCAATCTCGCCACCATAGGCACCAGCATTCATAAAGACGGCACCACCAACACTGCCTGGAATCCCCGCTGCAAATTCAAAACCTGTCAAACTTTGGAAACGGGCTACCTTGGTTGTCGCAATCAAGTTAGCTCCCGCTTCAGCTTCAATTTGATAACCATTAACTGCGATACCATTGAGCCTGTCAAACATAATCACAAAACCTCTGATACCACCATCACGGACAATCAAATTACTGGCATTACCAAGCACCATCCAAGGAATGTCATGCTTATTAGCAAATTTGACAATACGAGAGAGTTCATAGCGGTTTCGTGGAAAGGCCAAATAATCTGCTGGACCACCAACCTTGGTATAGGTGTAACGTTTTAAGGGTTCGTCGAAACGAATATCAATCCCCACTAAATCTTCTTTAAGTTCATCTAACATGTTATTTTCCATACTTTTTCTATACATTGTTTTCTTTGTAGGTATCGTGATAGACTTCCCCATATTACTATCACTACCTAAAAATGAGTGAGTATTTTTCCATAAAAATTAGAAGAAAAATACAGCAAAAAGCCAAGTTTAATTATAGCAAAAATTCCCCATCTTGACGATAAGGAATTTCACGCAAAGCTAGTCCATAAGCTCCAATTTACGGACATCACTAGTGTTTAATTGACTCAAATAATTTTTGTAGGCTTGCCCAGTTTTGGGGTCAACCAAATCATCTGCTATTTCTACTAGAGGAACCAAAACAAAAGCCCTCTGGCTCATATATGGGTGGGGCACTTTAAGGTGCTCAGTCTCCCAGATTTCTTGCCCATATAGAAGAATATCATATATCTACTGTTCGAGGCCCCCAATGCTCATGACGAACGCGATCAAGGTCTTTTTCAATTTGCTGACATGACCTTAGTAAGGTCTCTGCTGGCAACTTCGTCTCTAAAGCCAAGGCAAGGTTCAAAAAATCAGCCTGATCAGTCAGTCCCCAAGCAGCCGTTTCATAATAAGAGGATACCGCTTTAACCTCCGTCTCAGGTAGGTCATTCAAGGCCTTCACAGCTTTTTGAAGATAGCCCTGACGGTCTCCCATATTAGATCCCAAACTCAAATAAACTCTTGTCATCGGCTACGCTCCAATTCGATACCAACACTCTTATAATGCCCATTAATTGGTGGATTTTCCTTGGTAATTCGAACTTTAATAGATTGAATTGGTGGAAATTGTGCAAATAGATTCTCACAAATCGCACCCGCCAAACGCTCAATCAAAATGTACTTTTTATCTTCCACTTGTTTGCGGCTTCGAAAACCAAACCATAGTGAACCGTATCATCTAGATTGTCACTCTGTGAAGCCTTAGTTAGATCAACAGTCAATTCAAATCAACCACAAAATTTGCCCTAGGGTCTGCTCCTCAGCAAAAGCCCCGTGATAACCATAAAAACGGCAACCATTTAAAATAATTTTATCCATAGTTTCTCCTTCACACGACTAGACTCCTCTTTATTCTAGCACAAAACAGTTGAAAAGTTGGTCTCTAATTAGTATGATATTTTAGACAGATCTGAAGTTATTGTGTTTACGCGCATGCAATCGGTTGCATAATTCTTCTGATTTGGTAAAATATAGGCACAGGAGTTAAAAAGACTCCTGATTACAAGCAAGACTATCTCAACTAATAAGGAAAAAACTATGACAAATCAAACCGCAATGCAGTACTTTGAATGGTATCTTCCAAGTGACGGTCAACACTGGAACAATTTGGCTGAAGATGCCCAACATTTAGCAGACCTGGGCATCAGCCACGTTTGGATGCCACCTGCTTTTAAGGCCACCAACAAAGATGATGTTGGTTACGGAGTCTATGACCTCTTTGACCTTGGAGAATTCGACCAAAAAGGAACAGTCCGCACAAAATACGGCCTCAAAGAAGAGTATCTCAATGCTATCAACCAACTCAAAGAAGTTGGTATTGTACCTATGGCCGACGTTGTGCTTAACCACAAGGCAGCAGCCGATAAACTCGAGACCTTCGAAGTGGTCGAAGTTGACCCAGAGGACCGTACCCAAGAAATCAGCGAACCATTTGAAATCGAAGGCTGGACACATTTCACCTTTGACGGACGCAATAAAGCCTACAACGATTTTGAATGGCACTGGTACCACTTTAACGGAACTGACTTCGATGCCAAACGTAATAAAAGTGGCATCTATCTTATCCAAGGTGACAACAAAGGTTGGGCAGACAACGACTTAGTTGATAACGAAAATGGGAACTTTGACTACCTCATGTATGCTAACCTAGACTATAAACACCCTGAAGTTATTGAAAACATTTACGAATGGGCAGATTGGTTCGTTGAAACAACAGGTGTTCAAGGATTCCGCATGGATGCAATCAAGCACATCGATTCATTCTTCATGCGTAACTTTATCCGTGATGTCAAAGAAAAACAAGGGCAGGATTTCTATGTCTTTGGTGAATTTTGGAATGGTAATGAAGAAGATAATAATACTTACCTCGAAAAAACTGAAAACCGTTTTGACCTTGTGGATGTTCGCCTTCATAATAACTTATACGATGCCAGTCTGGAAGGAGCCGATTACGATTTGACGACTATTTTCGATCAAACATTAGTCAAAAATCACCCAGAGCATGCGGTAACCTTCGTAGACAACCACGACACTCAACGCGGACAAGCTCTAGAATCTACTGTTGAAGAATGGTTTAAACCAGCTGCTTATGCTCTCATTCTTCTCCGTGAAGACGGTCTTCCTTGCCTATTTTATGGTGACTACTATGGCATTGAAGGTGAATTTGCCCAAGAAAATTTCCAAGAGATTCTAGATACCTTGCTCTACGCTCGTAAAGACCTAGCTTACGGAAAGCAAACAGACTACTTTGATGATCCAAACTGTATTGGATGGACACGCTCTGGCAACGAAGATGGCGCTCCATTAGCTGTAACAATCTCTAATGATGCTGCTAACAGCAAGTCTATGGAAATTGGTAGTGATTGGGCCGGCCAAACCTTCTACGACATTCTTGGAAACTGCTCTGATACTGTAACCATCGACGAAGACGGATGGGGAGACTTCCCAGTTTCTGAA
>JBKWCO010000090.1:0-6490 GCA_046975465.1 Streptococcus sp.
CGACTACTTCATCTCCATCAACACCAGGTGTTTTGTCAACGATTGTAGATGGTTGGAAAAGACGGACGCCATCTACATATACGTTAGATGTGATGATTGGGAAATTGATTTGTTTGCTCAAACGACGCAATTGGTCAAGACCAAAGTCAAACTCATGATTACCTACTGTCATGGCATCAAAACCAACAGCATTCATGACGCTTGCCATGTCCTCCCCCTTAGAGCTGTTTGAGATTGGAAGACCTTGGAATGAGTCCCCTGAGTCAAAGACAAGGGTTGTTCCCTTTGAGCGATAATCATTGACGATGCCAGACAAGAGCGCATCACCAATAACACCATTTCGGTCATCCTCCACCATACGACCATGGACATCGTTGGTGTGAAGGACTGTGACTGTATCATTATTAGTACTTGTGCTAGCATTTGTCACTGTTTCTGTTGCTGGTGTAGCAGCTGCAGTTGATGTCGCTGTACTTGCACTAGGGCTGCTGATACACTTGGTTCACTTGTTGGAGTTGCAAGTGTCGATGTTGCACTAACAAGTGGAGCGGCAACTCACTTGATGCAGTTGGTCTGCTGTCGATGCTGCATTGTAGTGGCTGGTGTAGCTACTACTTCTGTGCTTGGAGTTATAGCATTTGCATTCGTTTCTACCTCGTCAGCTTGGACAGCATTTGCCAAGATTGCAGTTGAGACGAGTAAGGTTGAAGAGTCGTTGCAACGACAGTTTCTTCTTCATTCCAAAATACCTTTCTGATTTTTAAATTGTTTTTATTATACCACATTTATAAGATTAGAATTAAATAAATTTCAATATTTTATTAGATATTCAAACAATTTTTTCAAAAAATCAATAGGTGGCTAAGCGTTTTTCAAGATAGCCTTGAAGCAGTTCTAAAGTAAAGCTCAAAGTCCAGTAAATAAGGGCGATTAGGATATACATAGACATGTAGTCATACTCACGCCCACCGATAATCTTAGCATTTTGGAAAATGTCAGGCACTGTAATCATAGCAGCCAATGAGGAACTCTTAACCATATCGATAATGACATTGCAAGTGGGTGCTACTGCAATACGCATAGGGCCTGAGGTAAGATGATGTGACGATAATAGACTTCTTTGGCAGTCCCAAGAGCGAGCAGCTTCCCATTGTCCCTTATCTACAGCAGAAATAGATGAACGGAGAATCTCAGCCATATAGGCAGCACTTACACTGGAGAAACCGATAAAGGCACAAAGCAGAGCGGGCAACTGGACACCAACATAAGGCAGGCCAAAGTAAAGAATGAAGAGCACAACCAACATGGGGACACCACGCATGATGGAAATGTAAATCCGAGCAGGGTATCTTAACCATGACTTTTGCGACATCCGCATAAGGCAAGGAGAATCGCAAATAAGTTCCCAACGATAAAGCTCAAAATGGAAATTCCTAAAGTGTAGAGGCAATCCTGATAGAACGTAGGGAATACTTTTAAAAATCAGATGAAAATCAATAATCATAAGTCTATCTTTCTAAACATTTCTTTAGCAAATAAGCGACCTAATGGATCGCTTATATTATTCCGACATCAGAGTATCAATATTAGTATAGTTAACTTTTGTTTTCTTTGTAACGTCTTGACCAGCAAAGAACTTCTCTGAAATCTTGGTAAGGGTACCATCTTTCTTCATGTCTTTGATAGCTTTATTAACTTTTTCTTGAAGGGTTTTATTCTTCAATGAGAAAGTAAAGCTTGTTGAGTAAGGGTTACTGTAGATGCCGTCGTTGATCTTAACAGGGTACTTATCTTTGATAGCAGCTACTGCCATCTTTTGCAAGTAGTAATCGTTGACGATAACGTCTGTACGACCATTTACCAAGTCTTGCATATAAACGTCATTGGTAACATTATCATATACGACGAGTTCAGCACCCATTTTTTTGGCAATCTTCATGTACTTGGTACTTGCAGCACCAGCTGCTTTTTTACCTTTGAGGTCATTCCATGAAGAAATTCCTGAGTTATTTGATTCACGAACTACCATAGAAGTGAATGAATACTTGTATGGTTCAGAACGCAAGAATTTTTTAACGTTCTTGTTGTCATCTTCGAGTGAGTAGTTAGCAATATCTACTTGACCACTATTTACAGCAGTAAGCATGCCATCCACGCCCATCTCCGTGAAGTCAATTTTCAACTTAAGACGTTTTCCAACTTCTTTGAGAATCTCAACGTCATAACCAGTCAAATTGTTCTTATCATCGTGGTAGGTTTGTGGGTAAAGTGTTCCAGCAGTCGCAACCTTGATGCTCCCACGTTTCTCAATCTTTTCCCAGTTCTTCTCACCTGTACTCTGTGACGAGCAGGCAACCAAAAAGACCGCAGCCAAAATTAGGCTAAATACGGCGAAAAATCTCTTTTTCATCTATGTGTGTCTCCTTGAATAATTAAGTTAAGTTAAAAAACTTATAATCTAAGCCTACACTATTTGAAAGGGTTTTACAAAATATTGAACTGAAAATAATAATGCTCAGCTAAAAACCGAACCTTCTTCCATTTGTTGGGCCAAGTGTAACAAGAGGTCCTCCCTTCCCTTGGCAGCCGTCAGTTGAACGCCAAGCGCAAGTCCTTGCTCATCACGATAAACAGGCAAAGAAATTGAAGGTTGTCCGGTCAGGTTAGCCTGTTGCGTGAAAGGTGTCCAATCTAGACTATCCGCAAACATGTCCCAGATAAGCTCCTGTTGCTTTTCCCACTTGTAATCAGCTATGTGCTTAAGTTTTGTCTTCAAGCTTTCTGAAAGAGCAAATTGTTCATGTTTAGGTGCCACATCTGCAACTGTAGGTGTCAGTAAAATATCATAAGTTTCATGAAACTCTGCCATCTGATGACTATACTGATCCCACTGAGCGAGGACTTGGGAGTAGACTTTAGCTGGAATCTTTTGACCAGATTGAAAAATAGCCCAAGTCATCAATTCCATATCATAAAGCGTCATCTGACGGCCCAGACCAGCTTCAATGCCATCGAACATGGCAGCCGTCTCAACGCTATTCATAAGGTAATAAGACTGCATGGCCTCAATACCATTTAAGGGCTGTTCCTCAATTCGTGGACTTGGTGTCCTAGGTTTTCCAGTGCTCTAACGGCTTTTTAGTTGCCTTTATAGCAGATTCTGAAACCTTACCACCAATTGGAGAGAGTCGAAAAAGCAATCTTCAAAGGTTTAACTGGTTCTTCTAAAGACACTTTGCTAAGCTTCGGTATAATAAAGGGACTTTCCATCTGACACGTCTGCATGTGATAGAGCAAGCGTTTTGTATCTCGTACAGTCTTAGTCAAGGCAAACTGGACAGATGCACCCTGCCAGCCACGGAAAGAACTAGGACCGACAGGAATCCGTCCTCTGCTAGGCTTAAGACCAATAAGTCCGTTAAAGGAGGCTGGAATACGGATAGAACCTCCACCGTCACTAGCTGGTGCCAAGGGAGAAATGCCAGAACTTATAAGAGCTGCCGCACCACCACTTGACCCGCCAGCATTACGTGTCACATCGTCGGGCAGGTTAACAGGACCATGAATCTGAGCATCACTGATATTTTTGAAGCCAAACTCAGGCGTATTGGTACGCCCAAGATGAAAGCCAAGGTCCTCCAGTTTCTTAACATAGTTATCCGTTTCCTTAGGTCGAAAGTCTGTAAATAAGCGAGAACCTGCGTCGAGGTTCACCAGCCTGATCTTGACCTAGGTCCTTGAGAAAATTGGAACCCAGCAAAGGTTTATCTGAAAAATCTTTGTCTCCGCTTCTACTAAAGCTTTCTCATAGCGTTGACTGACGATAGCATTAATTTTGGGATTGGTCATCTCTGCTTCACGGATAGTAGCCTCTACTAATTCACGAGGACTGACTGTCTTATTTCGTACTGCTTCAGCCATTGCTGTCGCATCCGACCATTCATTTATTAACATCGCATACTCCCCTACAGGTAATCTCTAATCATTATACTAAAAAAGCGAAACGCCTGAAACGTTCCGCCTGAAATCTGGCAATTAGTCTTGCCAGTTTCTTGATTTTCTTTAAATTTTCTCAAAAGGTTGAGTCCGTCTGCAGTGATGTATCCTTGAACCTTAGCAACTTTAATCAACTCACTGTAGTTTGAAAGAGTAACTAATTTAACACCGCATCCGCAAAGTTTTCGCAGCTTTTGGCAATTCGTAAGTAAAGATAGCCACAACACCGATAACATCAGCCCCTTCACGCTCTGCAGCTGCTACGGCATCAAGAACAGAACCACCAGTTGAAATCAAGTCTTCAACAACAACCATTTTTTCGCCTTTAACCACACGACCTTCGATTTGGTTACCAGCACCGTGATCTTTTGGTTTGCTACGGATGTAGGCAAATGGAAGGTTCATCTTGTCAGCGATAATCGCACCGTGAGGAATACCAGCAGTTGCAGTACCTGCAATCACTTCTACTTCAGGGAATTCTTCCTTAATTTTTTCCACAAAACCATTTTCAATAAGCGTACGAGTTTCTGGATAAGACAAAGTAATACGGTTGTCTGTGTAGATTGGTGATTTGATTCCTGATGCCCATGTAAATGGCTCTTCGGGTTTAAGGTAAACAGCCTTGATATCAAGCAAGTCAGATGCGATTTGTGATGCTAATGTCATAATTATTATCCTCCGTAAAGCGTTTTCTATTCTTTATTATAACCTAATTCAATCTATTTTCCTATGAAATAAGGTCTTTTGAAAATTTATTGACCATTCCATTGGGCCTTGATGTCGTGATAAGCTGCCACTGGATCATCAGCTTGCGTAATTGGACGACCAACAATGTAATCTGAACCAATTTGACGGGCATCGGCAGGTGTCATGACACGTTTTTGGTCACCAACTGCTGCTCCTGCTGGGCGAATACCAGGTGTCAAACAAACGAATCTTCATTTGTTGCTTCTTTGATTTTGGCGACTTCGTGTGCTGAGCAAACAACACCATCAAGACCTGCTTCAGCCGTCTTCTTAGCATAATGAACCACTGATTCTTGAAGCGTAGTTTGGATATTTTGAAATCATGCATCTGCTCTTCAGAGGTAGAGGTCAACTGTGTTACTGCAATCAAGATTGGACCATCTCCCAAGCCTTCACGCGCAGCCTTCATCATTTCCACACCACCAGCCGCTTGCACATTAGTCATATCAACGCCAAGGTTAGACAAGACACGCATGGCTGATTTCACAGTATTTGGAATATCGTGAAGCTTTAGGTCAAGGAAAACACTATGGCCAAGCTCTTTAACGTAGCGCACAATCTCAGGCCCAGCAGCATAGTAGAGCTCCATACCAATCTTCACATAGAGCTTTTCATCAGCAGGAAACTTAGCAAGGAAAGCCTTCACATCCTCAAAAGTCGGGAAATCAAGGGCAATAACAGGACGATTTTCTCTCATTTCTTATATCCTTTCACACAAAAAACCTCCGCCAGTCAGCGAAGGTTGCACGAAAATAGGGTAGTCCCTACCCTTTAGTGATGCCGTAGCATCTCAGTACACCTTTCTCGCCTCTCTGGACTCGATTAAAGGTTCAGTTCAATTTGTTCCATTATAGCGCTTTTATGAGGGAATGTCAAAGGGGGATGAAAGTAATTATACTTTTGTTGAACTCCTTAAAAATGCTATTTTTATTCTATTTCCCCAACAAGTCAGTTCTAACTTCCTTACGTAAGTCTTCGAGTGTTGTGATACCGTACTTGTCCATGACTTCAGGGAGTCTGTCAATGATTTTAGGGCAGGCATAGGGATATGAGAAGTTGGCAGTTCCGACACCGATGTCTTAGGCACCAGCGATGAACATTTCGATAGCTGCTTCGGCACTGTCACACCCCCATACCGATGATTGGAAGGTCTGAAGCTAGAGCAACTTGGCGGATAAGTTTAAGGGCTACTGGAATACGGCTGGCCCCGACATCCACCTTGACCATTGGCAATGATTGGTTTGCGAGTCGCCAAATCATAGCGTGTTCCGACCAAGGTGTTAATCATGGTAAAACCTGTCGCACCGGCATCTTCGACTGCTTTAGCGACACTTGTAATATCAGCCACGCTCGGTGTCAGTTTGACATAGACAGGCACATCAGAGTGAGAAACACTGGCTTTTACTGCCGCATAGGCAAGCTCTGGGACTTGTCCGATGAGGAGGCCGTTATTGCCATGGTCCACGTTTGGACACGAGATGTTGAGCTCAATAGCATTAACGTTACTGGCTTTGGAAATCTTGTGAGAGACTTCCGCATACTCTTCGTTTGAAAATCCAGCCACATTGGCAATGATGGGAAGCTCTGGATAATGCTCCTGCAACCAAGGGAGTTTTTCAGACAAGACGGCATCAACACCTGGATTTTGCAAGCCAATGGCATTAAGCATGCCTGATGGAGTTTCTGCCACGCGGGGTGTTGGATTACCAAAACGAGGGTTGGCAGTCGTTGCCTTAATCATGATTGAA
>JBKWCO010000091.1:0-6485 GCA_046975465.1 Streptococcus sp.
AATACAATCTCTACCAACGTTATATCAAGGGCTTGGAACGTCGTATCAACCGTGGTTTTGTCTCTAGCCTTTCTTACGCCCTAGCTGTCTTTGTGCGTGGCCTTCGTAGATTGTTGCACTTAGCTCTTACTTTCAAGTTTCGTATTGATCAGGATGATACTAGAAGAGGTCCTAGGTTGACGGAAGAAAACCGCGACCATATGACTGAGCTCTATTTGACAAATACTGAGCAGATTTTGGAAGCCTTGAGTAATCTGGAAGGTGTTTATCACTCAGATCTCTTGTCTTATCTGAAACGCAGTCGCCTTCAAGAGGCTGAGATTATTCAATCAGGTGCCTTTGTTGAGCGGGTTATCACCCACCTTCATCCAGACAATATTGATGAAATGTTGCGAGGCTACTATTTGGAACGTAAGGTTATCAACGAGTACGAGCAGGCTGAACTTATCTCTAGCCGTTATGCCAAGCAGCTTCGTAAGGAAGTCAATACTTTGGAGGATTACTCTCTCAAAGAAACAGCAATACCTTGACCTATGATATGATTAATCTAGCCCGAGGGCGAGTTTAAGCAATGAATGTTATCACAAAAGAAAGCCAAGATTTTTCTTGGCTTCTTTTTAATGTTCTCTTTTTCATTATCGTGGTTTGGAAAAGAAAGCCCAGTCCTAGGCATGTTAGGATTCCTGCAACAATCAAACATATTTGAGATAGGGAGCAAGTCACAGATGGCATTAGCAATCATAAACCAATCAAGAGCACTCATGAGGCTAGATTTATAATCTTTTTGATAAGATTTTCTATTGCAAAGAAAGCAAAAGAGCGACTGGAAAGAGTGGCCAAAGGGACACCTCAATTTTGGGAAGCCGAGAATACTGTAAGTGATAACTGTTACTGCTGTACCTATTAATCCAATACCTATTACTTTAGTCATGTTTTACCTCGTTTTCTATATCTGAAAGATATTTTGCTTTAGCACCTACTAAATTATCAAAGGTTAACTTACGGACAATATTATTTGTCTATGTGGTTCATTCTAGAATCTATTCGGTCAAAAAGGACTGTTTGACCGAATCAGTAAAGATCAAAAGATTTTATCACATGGTGAAATCTTTGACAAAAGTCGTCTATAGTACAGCTCATCGTTCCAGCCTTAATTTTGTATGGCGTATCTCAAATAAAAGAGTATGGTGATAAAGAACAAGTCCCCAGTCTTGGTCTGAGGACTTGTTTCTTTGACGTTGTTCATAAATTATGGCTTCAACAGCTAATTTGATTAATTCTTAGAGAAGTGGTTAATGTAAAAACGGTGGTCATCAATTGGAATAATTTGAACAGGATTTTGGTAGAAATCAGCCTAAGACTTCGGTGTGATGATGTCATTTTTAGGCCTTGAGCCACAATCTTTCCTTGGCGGAGCAGAAGGATGTGGTCCATATTTTCAGTGATTTCCTCAGCGTGGTGGGTGACGTAAAGGACCAGGGGAGCATGAGGAAGTGAAGTGATACGATCAATCTGACGCAAGAGTTTTCACGAGCAAAGAGATCCAAGCCAACAGTTGCTTCGTCAAGGATAATGATGTCAGGATCTTCCATAAGGCTACGAGCAATCAAACAAATTTGTTTTCTCCCTAGAGAGGCCGTGGTATTGCGACCAATCAGTTCCAGCTCCAAGTGTATCAGCATATCCTTAGCTTCTTGTAATTCTTTGTCGCCGTATGCCTTATAGAGGATTGAACTCTTGTACTTACCGGTAAGTACGATCTTTTCAGCAGTCATATGTTGAGGAGACGCTCAGTGATAAGGACTAACGATACCAATGTGTTGACGAAGACCTGTGATGTCTCCATTACCAAAGGTGTAGCCTAGTATCCCAGCCTTCCCTTCAGAAGGGAAAAATTCAGCTGTCAACAAACGTAGGAGGGTTGATTTTCCAGCACCGTTAAGTCCCAGGATAGCCCAGGTTTGTCCTTTTTCAACTGTCCAGTTAAGGTCAGATAAAAGTGTTTTTCCTTGGCGGACCAAGCTGACATTTTCTAATCGTATAAGTGACATAAGTCTCTCCTTTGATGATAAATTACCCTAATTATAGCATAAAATAGACGCCTTTATTGGGAAATTATGGTATAATGAAAGTCAGAATTTTTTTTAGAGGAGAAGAAAAAATGGAAGACTCTAGTGGTCAGTCCTTATTATTTCAATTTATTTTACTAGTCATTTTACCCTGCTTACAGCCTTTTTCTCAGCGTCTGAGATGGCCCTAGTGTCACTCAATCGCTCTCGTGTCGAGCAAAAGGCAGAAGGGAGATAGAAATTTATTCGCCTGCTCAAGGTTCTTGAAAATCCAATAACTTCTTATCAACTATTCAGGTTGGTATTACCTTTATTAGTCTTTGCAAGGGGCCAGTCTCTCTGCTTCACTAGGAGCAGTTATAGCGACTGGTTTGGTCATGTAGCATGGGCTAAAACAGCAGGTAGCGTGGTATCTTTGGTAGTCTTGACCTACATTTCTATCGTTTTTGGTGAGCTTTATCCTAAGCGTATTGCCATGAACCTAAGGAGAATCTGGCCATCTACTCAGCACCTGTCATTATCGTAACTGGTAAGATTGTCAGTCCTTTTGTATGGATTCTTTCAGCATCGACAAATCTTGTGTCTCATTTGACGCCTATGACCTTTGATGATGCGGATGAGCAGATGACTCGGGATGAGATTGAGTACATGTTGACCAAGAGTGAGGATACACTTGAGGCTGAAGAAATTGAAATGCTTCAGGGGATTTTCTCTCTTGATGAATTGATGGCACGTGAGGTTATGGTCCCTCGTACAGATGCCTTCATGATTGATATCGAAGACAATACTCAAGAAAATATCCAAGCTATTCTCAAGGAAAGTTTCTCTCGTATCCCTGTTTATGAAGATGACAAGGACAAGATTATCGGTGTCATTCATACCAAAAATCTTCTTAAAGCAGGTTTCGAACTTGGTTTCGAAAATATCAAACTTCGTCGAATCATGAACGAACCTCTCTTTGTTCCTGAGACTATCTTCGTAGATGATCTCTTGGCAGCCTTTCGTAACACCAATAATCAGATGGCTATCTTGCTTGATGAGTACGGTGGCGTTGCTGGTCTTGTTACCTTCGAGGATCTTTTGGAAGAAATCGTTGGTGAGATTGACGACGAAACAGATAAATCTAGTGTGGAAGTTCGTGAAATTGGTGAGAATACCTATATTGTCGAGGGAGCTATGACTCTTAACGACTTCAATGAACATTTTGATACAGAACTTGAGAGTGATGACGTTGATACTATCGCAGGTTATTATTTGACTGGTGTGGGAGCCATTCCAACTCAAGAAGTCAAGGAACACTATGCAGTTATCAACAAGGACAAACACCTCGAATTTATCAATGATAAAGTTAAGGATGGTCGTGTAACCAAACTTAAGGTAATCATCACGGCAGCTCCAGAAGAGGCAGAAGAATAGTTTTCTACATGTTTTTATTAGAAAATATTGGAACTTAAAAGCGACTATTTACTAATTAGGCACTTTCTCTCATTATGAGTGAAAGTGTTTTTTCTTATCTATCTTGGAATATCAGCTTATCAAAATAATAAGATTAGAAAATGTCTATAAAGTACGTTATAAAGCCTTTTTTACCTGCCCAAACTGCTGACTTTGTCAGGAAAAGAACTATAATCTTGAGGAACTCTAACATATTTAGCGTATTGATAGATTTAGAATAAAAATAAATAAGATTTTAATTAAAACAGTCTTTTATTACTTTTTTATGGTAGAATGTAGGTTAACTGATAAATGAAAAAAGGAGAATCTTAATGGCTTCTAAAAAATCTATATCTATATATAGTAGCTTGCTTTTACTCACCCTTACCCTAGGAGCTTTTGTACCAGTAACCTCTTTTGCGGATGATGGTATTGCGACAAATGATGCTGTTCTTACACAACCAACGACAGATCGTGCAACAACTGGTCCTTCAACAGCCCCAAGTGATGGTGACTTGGCTCGTAGCAATGATTCAAACACAGGTGTGGCAACGCCAACAACACCAACACCTACAGTTCCTGAAGTACCAGCTGAGCCAACAACACCAGCAACTCCGGAAGCACCTGCGACACCGGCTCCAACAGCTGATTCATCAACAAAACCAGCCGATAAGCCAGAAGACCCAGCTTCAGCAACTGATAAAGGGACAAGCGAAGCACCTCAAAACTCTGAAACTCCAGCAGTGAACGTTAATGGACAACCTGTTGTTACCGTAACACCAACAGCTCCAGTTGATCACTGCAGCTGGTCAAACAATTGTGTCTACACAAACAGCCAAATTGTATCGCTAACACTGATGGTACAACAAGTGTTGTCGCTCCTGAAGCAGTAGGATTCAAAGTGAATGCTGACGGTACATTGACTGGTAAAGATGCTAAAGGTAAGGAAGTTACACTTCCTAAGACTGAGTGAAGCATCAACAGTAATCTTGACATTGGCAGGAACATTCTTCCTTGCTGCTGCAACTCTTTTGGGGCTTAAGAAACGTGCCTAATAATATAGATGATAAAAGACTGGATTTTTCCAGTTTTTTTGTTTTTCTTCTGGTATAGTATAGATATTCCTTAATTTCAGATGTATTATAGTATAACCTTTGCCTGAATTCAGGCAGATATGGAGCATGTTTCTGATAAAAGAGGTATAATAAAAACATGTAAAAAGCGTTTTCAAGGAGGCTGCCATGGCAGAAATTGATTACAGTCAGGTGACTGGACTTGTTCATTCAACCGAAAGTTTTGGATCCGTAGATGGTCCTGGTATCCGTTTTATTGTTTTCATGCAAGGCTGTAAGATGCGTTGCCAATATTGTCATAACCCAGATACTTGGGCTATGGAGTCAAATAAGGCTGTTGAACGTACAGTTGAAGATGTCTTAGATGAGGCTCTTCGTTTCCGTCATTTCTGGGGTGAGCATGGTGGTATCACTGTATCAGGTGGTGAGGCCATGCTTCAGATTGATTTTGTCACTGCCCTCTTTACAGAGGCTAAGAAGCTAGGGATTCACTGTACGCTTGATACTTGTGGGTTTGCGTACCGCAATACTCCTGAGTATCATGAAGTTGTTGACAAACTTTTGGCTGTAACTGACTTGGTTCTACTGGATATCAAAGAGATTGATCCTGAACAACACAAGTTTGTGACCCGTCAACCTAATAAGAATATCTTGGAATTTGCTCAATATCTGTCTGATAAACAAGTTCCAGTCTGGATTCGCCATGTCTTGGTACCTGGTTTGACAGACTTTGACGATCACTTGATTAAGCTTGGTGAGTTTGTAAAGACCTTGAAAAATGTCGATAAATTTGAAATTCTTCCCTATCATACAATGGGTGAGTTCAAATGGCGTGAGCTCGGTATCCCATATCCTTTGGAAGGGGTTAAACCACCAACTGCAGATCGGGTCAAAAATGCTAAAGCTCTCATGCACACTGAAACGTATCAAGAGTATAAAAATCGTATCGGTGTGAAAACCTTGGACTAAAATGATAACTGTTTGAGATTTAGGCTCAGCCTAAAACAGTTTTCCTAACGGTTTTAAATATTATGGAGTGCTTGAAACAGACTGTTTTAAGCATTTTTATCATAAGAAAATTCTAGACCGATGTTCAGCTTGTGAAATAAGTCCTTATTTCACGTTTTTAGAAGTTCTTAGTCTATGACGTATTTAAAATTGTTTGTATCCATTCGACAAGTCTTGACAAGAGCTTTTAACTTGCTATTATTTATGAAGTACTAAAAGCAGGTAAATTATGTTTCGTATATTAAAATTGATGATGATTTTGTCTATCTTAGTCATCCTGATGGGCGCTTAAAGAAAATAGATAAAGCCCTATTTGATTTTGCTATCAATTTGGGAGACCGTGTGAAGTCTACCAAGATGGCGAATTGACCGTGGTTACTCCGGCAGAAGTCCAAACAGACTTGAGTCTTGACGGAGATAAGTCTGTTAAGTCTAATCTTTGCAAGGTATTTTGGATCTTTTCCTTGAAACCCTTAATATTCACAATAATCATTTGGGTGACTTGAAGAAGATTTTCACGCAATTATTGATTACACTCTTCATGGCTTGGAGCTTGTTGGGAGTTATTCTGGTTGAGATTCTTCTCTTTGCAGAGTCAATTATTGTCTTCCTATGGAGACTCTTGGTTCGTCTTATTAAGTGGATGCATATTAAAGACAATACTAAGGTCTTGATTGATGAGACGCAAAAACGTCATGCTAAGCGTGAGCGTCAAAAAGCTCAAAGACGTGAGCAGGAGAGACGTCGTCAGGAAGAACTTGAAGAACGTGAATATCTTCGTGAAACAGAACGTCAAAAGGAACTCATGATTGTTGAAGCTAGCCTTAGTCAGGAAGCAGAACGTGAGAGCCTTTCAACTAGCCTTGCTTTGGAGCAAGCAAGTGCTTCAAGTCAATCTGCT
>JBKWCO010000092.1:0-6348 GCA_046975465.1 Streptococcus sp.
TACGCCTGATGTAGTTGGGGGTTGCCCCCTGTTAGATACGGTAGTCGCTTAGCGTTTATCCGCCATAGCTCAGTTGGTAGTAGCGCATGACTGTTAATCATGATGTCGTAGGTTCGAGTCCTACTGGCGGAGTGATAAGACACCTCAAGTTGTATAGCTTGAGTTTTTTTGTACCCAAAGATAAATAGGTCTGGAACAATTGTTCCAGACCTATTTAATTTAAGATAATCAGCGTTTTTGAATAACTGTTATTTTTCTGATGAAATAAGCGTAGCAACAAAATATGATACTTGCCAATAGACTAATCACTAAACCTGTCTTAAGACCATAGGGAATGAAGGTTAGAACAACTTCACCTTTCCCACTAGGGACATCAACTTTCATGAACCCCTTTTGGGCTCGTTGAATCTTAACTTTTTTATGGTTTATGGTCGCTGTCCACCCCTTATCGTATGGAATGGTGAAGAATAGTGAGGCATTCGTTTTACTACTATAATCAACGAACACTTTATTATTTGACGTCGTAACCTTACTATCACGTTCATTAATAGTATCCATAGCTATCTGATAGTTTTGAGTATCAAGGGCATAAAAACTAGGATTATCAAAGGATATTGCTTTATTGCCAGGAAAACTAAGTTTGATGGTAACCATTGATTCTGTTTCAAAGTAGCCAAGATCGAAGAAATCAAAGGTATTGTCAGTAACTTGATTCCTTGTCACACCATTTACAGTAATTGACAGAGAGTGGTTATTGTCATCGGACCAAGAAATATTAGGAATACTAACATAGAGTTGACTATGTGGTGGAGCTATGACTCGATAGGTTATTGTAACAAAATCTTTATTCGAGTTGCTAACGTTTTTAGCCACGCGCTGATTCAAAGACTTAGCATCTTGATCGAAAAGTTGAGATGGAGCTCGTTTAAAATAGGTTAAATTTAGACCAGATAGAGCATTTAGAGATTAGATTGATTGTCAAGTGTGTTGACAGTAAAGGGAGTGTCTTTGTAAACGCCATCAGTTAATATAGCAAGCTGGGCAGCATTGTTATTTTGATAAATTCTCATGGACTTTTCAGAGTTTAGCTGATAAAACCCATACTTATTAGGATTTAAGCTCCATAAATTGTATTTTACTCCAAAAAGACTATCAGCGATAATAGTATTATTTTGATAACGAAGATTTAAATTAGTACCTTCAGATTTAAATCCTAATCTATCAAAGTTGAACTTGAGGCTGTGTTTCGAATGGATGAAATTGAGAAATACCGTTGTAGTTGAATTTCATACTGTCATTACCAGTCTGAGATTCCATTCTCTCAGTACGGTAAAAAGTTTTATTAGTTTTTCGGGTATCTGAGACTAGTTTTGTAATTGCGGACATATTTCGAAGATAACCTTCACGACTTGGAAATACCCACTCATTTCCTAAGGCACCGACAACATAGTATGTACTTAGACTAAGCTCGAAAATGCAAAACAAGAATGTGAAATACTGAAAAATAGTTCTAGGAATCTGCTGTCTAAAATAGCTAATAAATAGAATGGCATAGGCTAGAAGAAATGCTAGGCTTAATAGCCAGGAGGCTGATTCAATAAAGCTATAGTGAGATTGGAAAATCCAAGTTAGTAAGTAAGCGGTACTCAATCCTAAGAAAGATAGGAGGAGTCTTTTAAAAGAAAAGTTTTTAATTCGGTTGAGTGTTTCTCCTGCCAAAAGAACAATTAGGAGAGATAGGAGCCAAGAATAGCGATGGAGAAACATGTTGGGTGTATGCATTCCTTGCCAAAACAAATCAAGAGGCTGTAAGTAGAAGCTAGCGATAAAGAAAGCTACTAATAGGAGATAACCTATACGTAATGATAGCTTGACTTCCCTACTAATAAAGAAAAGTAGAAAAAGAATCAAAGGTAAGATTCCCACATAGATCATAGGGATTGATCCAAATTTAGTAGTATCGTAAACTCCAACGAGATTTTTCGCAAAGAAAGTCAAAATAATAGGTAGACTCTGTCAACAAACTTGACGCACCTGTAAACTTTTCACCATGTGTGGTCAAGTCAAGTAGTGTAGGCAGTAACATGACAGCACTACTTAAACCAGCAAGTATAGAAACAATTCCAAAGTCTATGAAATGAAGAATCTTACTCTTCCATCCCTTGATAGTTATCAATTGTACTATGGTGTAAAGGGTTAGGAAAATAGCCATCATATAACCAAAATAGTAATTTTGGATAAAAAGGCAGGTTAGGCTAAAAAAGTATAAGCCCCGTTTATTGAATCTTAGTAAGAGGTGTAAACCTAATATGATTAGAGGTGCTAGAATAAAGGCATCTAGCCAGGTATTAATTTCTAACTGACTGGTAGCGAAGCTCATCAAAGAAAATCCTGTAGAAAGACATAGGATGAAACTTCTTGACACTTTTGTAAAGAGCCGCTTAAAACTAAAAGCTCCTGATAACCCAATAAGCCCGAATTTAAGGAGTGTTATATAATAAAAAGCATCGGCCATTTGGTTGACAGTAAAGAAATAGTAAAGTGGAGACAAGAAGGAACCTAGGTAATAGCTTGTTAGAGCATAGAAATTAAGCCCTAGACCACTTGTGAAGGTGTAAAAGAGGCTCCCATCTCCATGAAGTATATTCCGAAGTCCAGTTGCAAAAATCACATACTGATGAAAACCATCACTTGTTAAAATAGTCCGCTCACTACCAGGATAGATTTTTTGGCTATACAGCACCCCTATCATGATTAGTACTGGCAAGAAAAAAGCAGCCAGATAAAATAATAAAGTCGTATGGTATTTTTTATTTGTCATAATGATAATAAGACAGGTTGGGATATCCCAACCTGCATCTCTTTATAGTTTAATCAGTCCATAGTGCTTTGACTTTAGCTTGAACTTCTTCATTTTCAAGGAATTCATCATAAGTTTCATCAATACGGTCAATAACCCCATTTTTAGAAACAACTACGATGTGGTTCGCTATTGTTTGAATAAATTCATGGTCATGACTGGCAAAGATAACAGACTCTTTGAAGTCATGGACGCCATCATTCAGACTTGAGATTGATTCCAAATCCAAGTGATTAGTAGGATCATCTAGAAGCAGGACGTTAGATTTCAAAAGCATGAGTTTAGAAAGCATGACACGTACCTTTTCTCCCCCGGAGAGAACACTAACAGATTTATTAACCTCATCCCCTGAGAAGAGCATACGCCCAAGGAATCCACGCAAGAAGGTATCGTCATCTTCACCTTTTTCGGCAAATTGACGGAGCCATTCGAGAATTGATTCACCGGATGCAAAGTCTTTAGAATTGTCTTTTGGAAGGTAAGAACGGCTAGTAGTAACACCCCATTTGATTGTACCTTCGTAGTCAATATCACCGGCAAGAGCACGAATCAATGCAGTTGTTTGAATATCGTTTTGACCGATGATGGCAGTCTTATCTCCTGGTCGCAAGATGAAACTAATGTTGTCAAGAATAGTCTCACCATCCATCTTAACAGTGAGATTTTCAACTGTTAGAAGGTCATTACCGATTTCACGCTCTGCTTTGAAATTGATGAATGGGTATTTACGACTTGATGGGACGATTTCTTCTAGCTCAATTTTATCAAGCATTTTCTTACGAGAAGTCGCTTGTTTAGATTTTGAAGCATTGGCAGAGAAACGCGCAACGAATTCTTGAAGTTCCTTAATTTTTTCTTCTGCTTTGGCATTACGGTCAGCCTGCAAGCGTGCAGCCAATTCTGAAGATTGTTTCCAGAAGTCATAGTTACCGACATAGAGTTTGATTTTACCAAAGTCAAGGTCGGCCATATGCGTACATACCTTATTCAAGAAGTGACGGTCATGGGATACGACAATGACCGTATTTTCAAAATCAATCAAGAAATCCTCAAGCCAAGAGATTGACTGGATATCAAGACCATTGGTAGGTTCGTCAAGAAGAAGTACATCTGGTTTACCAAAGAGTGCTTTTGCAAGGAGAACCTTGACCTTGTCACCATTAGCCAATTCACTCATGTTTTGATAGTGAAGGTCTTCTGGGATATTTAGATTCTGAAGCAATTGTGAGGCTTCGCTTTCAGCTTCCCAACCACCTAATTCAGCAAAGAGTCCCTCTAATTCAGCAGCACGGACACCATCTTCATCTGAAAAATCTTCTTTCATGTAGATGGCATCTTTTTCTTTCATGATATCGTAGAGTCGTTCATTACCCATGATAACTACGTCAATAACACGTTCTTCTTCATAGTCAAAGTGGTTTTGGCGAAGAACAGAAAGACGTTCATCAGGACCAAGAGAAATGTGTCCTGTTGTGGGTTCGATATCACCAGCTAAAATTTTCAAAAAAGTGGATTTACCAGCACCATTAGCACCGATAAGACCATAAGTATTACCTGGCGTGAAGGCAATGTTAACATCATCAAAAAGTTTACGATCGCTAAAACGAAGCGATACATCTGATACAGTAAGCATATAATATCCTTTATTTTTATTCTTAACTACTATTTTACGAGAAATTAGACTTTATTTCAATTGATTTTACAAGGGATTGATAAAGTCATTTGGAACTCTTTGGTAATCTTTTTGGAGGCTAAATCCACGTCCCATAACTGTAGAAGCAGGAACAATGACGATAAAGGCAGTTTCATCTATTTTTTGGATTTCTTCTTGGACTTTTGGAACCTCATGAGTTGACAAGGTAGTCATAATCATATTTTGTGCATGTCCGGTATGTCCACCAAGAACTGGGATTTTTGTTGCTCCTCGATCAGCCACTCTAGTGATGTAGTTTAGGATTTGTTCACTATTTTGCGAAATGATTAGAAGATTTCGTGATGAATTGAGTCCGACCATCATTTTATCAATTGTAAGAGAAACAACTCCAAGTGAGAGAATGGAATACATAACAGTATCAGGAGGAAAGGCAATAGCACTGATTGCGACAATGATCCCATCGACAATAAGTAGTACCATTCCTAGTGGGAGTGGCGTATATTTGTTGAGAATTTGTGTGATAATTCCAGTTCCTCCAGTTGAGGAATTTCCATAGAAGACTATTCCTAGTCCTAGCCCTAATACAATCCCACCAAAAATAGCAGCCAACAAAGGTTGTTTGGTGAGTGTAGGTAAGCCCTCAGTTAATTTAATAAAAGTTGGGAAGACAAGAGACCCATAGAAGGTTTTTAGGAGAACTTCGCGGCCAAGAAAGAACCAACATAAAATTAACAAAGGGATGGTTGTTGCTAAGACGAAGTTAGCATTATTCCAACCAAAAAGGGCGTTTAAACTAATGGCTAGCCCTCCGACACCACCTGAAGCAATATTATTCTTAACTAAAAGTGAGTTATAGCCAACCGCAGCAATAAAAGAACCGAGTGTAACTAAAAGTATGTCTATTATTCGACGTTTCATATATTATCTCCTAGAAATGATATTCTTATTATCAAGTCTTTTTAAGTTTCCGTCAAGTAATGACTATTTTAGTTGTATCTGAGGTTGTGTTTCACGTGAAACTATAAACATAATCTTGACAAAAATAGATAAAACACTGTAGAATAATAGTCATCAGAAGAGTAGTTCTATCCGTCCTTGTAGAGAGCTGGTGGTAGCTGTGAACCAGTATGAGGGTAGAATGAATGGGCTGAAGAGAATTGACGATTAACGTGAGCACATAAACGTTAGGTTTGGCACCCCTTATCGTGCAACTTCTTTGTTGAGAAGGTTTGAGATGATAGCTGCAGAAAGAGTTATCAACTGAGGTGGTACCGCGTATCAAAAGTGATTAACGCCCTCACGCATGTTTTTGCGTGGGGATTTTTTTGTATTAGAGAGGTAATTATATGACGAAACCTATTATTTTGACGGGAGACCGTCCAACAGGGAAACTTCATCTAGGACACTATGTTGGTAGTTTAAAAAATCGTGTCCTTTTACAAAACGAAGATAAATATAACATGTTTGTCTTCTTGGCTGATCAGCAAGCTCTTACGGATCACGCAAAAGAGTCAGAAATCATCAAAGAATCGATTGGGAATGTTGCTTTAGATTATCTCTCTGTAGGTTTGGATCCAGCGAAGTCAACTATTTTCATTCAAAGTCAGATTCCTGAGTTGGCTGAGTTGACTATGTATTATATGAATCTAGTTTCATTGGCACGTTTAGAGCGTAACCCAACGGTTAAGACGGAAATTGCTCAAAAAGGCTTCGGAGAATCGATTCCAACAGGATTTCTAGTTTATCCAATTTCTCAGGCAGCTGATATCACGGCCTTTAAAGCAAATTATGTTCCTGTAGGTAATGACCAAAAGCCAATGATTGAGCAGACACG
>JBKWCO010000093.1:0-6235 GCA_046975465.1 Streptococcus sp.
TAAAAAGGCAGTTTCCTTTTCAAAAGAATATCGATAAATTAATTGAGGAGTTTGTAAAAGCAGGCTATATTGAACGATTTGAGAAACGTTACCGTTTATTAATTAGTCTTGTGTCGGATTCTTCTAAAATTGACTTAGACCAGCATTTTTTTATTGATGATGATTCTACTTGTTATTTTGAACTATTAAATCGTAGATTTGTTACTGAGATAAGTAATTCTACTAATGAAGTTGTTATTGTTGAACAAACGAGTATAACGAGAGACGATCTTACGATTTCAAATTATTTCTATAAATTAAGTGAAAATCTACCATTATCGGAAGAGCAAAATAGATTATATGACATATTAGGGATGTTAATCTGAATATTTTTTAAACATGTTACGACTTTTCTTTTAAAATACTAGGAAGAATATGCACTTCAAGAGGAATATTTTTGTTGATGCTTTAGAATTATTAGGGTACCTTGTTCAAGTAGAAGAAGGGTGTTATCTTTTGAATATGGATTTAGACTCCGAAGCATTAGTTTTTAGTGCAAAAAAAGACTAGTATCATTACTAGTCTTTTTTATGACAACTTTAACGATTCCTTAGTTCAAGATAACGTTTGTACCAGATGTTAACATAAGATTGTGAAAATGGCCCCTTACCATTGTTAATCCAATCTACCAAGATTTTAACATGTTCCTTTAAGATATAGTCAATATCAGGAGAGTAATGCATTTCTTTTTTATGTGTTTCATACTCATCTACATCTAGCAATTTTTTTTCACCATCAGCGAAGACTTTGACATCTAGGTCGTAGTCAATATATTTTAGTGCTTCTTGGTCCAAAATATATGGACTAGCTAAATTGCAGTAGTAGGAAATGCCGTTATCCTAATCATGGCTATAATATTAAACCAGTATTTTTTGTGGAAATAAACAATAGCAGGTTCACGTGTAACCCATCTCCTCCCGTCTGCTTCAGTAACGAGGGTATGGTCGTTAACGCCAATAACAGCATTCTGTTGTTTTTAGTACCATAGTGTCGCGCCAAGTTCGGTGCAAACTACCATCATGCTTATAACTTTGAATTGTGATAAAGTCGCCTTCTTTTGGTAATTTCATGGCGTCCTCTTTCTACAATAAGGGTTATCCTCTTTATTGTATCATAATTTTGTGAAAAGAGGGGGAATACCTATAAATATTCTCTTAGAGCGGATGCTATCGCATCAAAGTCATAACCTTTTCGGGCTAAAGATTGTGTCAAGCGTTGTTTAAGCTCATAACCATCGTATTTTTTACTAAATTTTTGATATTGCTTATCAATTTCTTTATAAAGGAGGGCTTGCTCATTTTCTTCATCTGCTTCAAGTTCTAGATGATCGATTGCTAGTTTACTTTCTTGGAATGAGAATCCTTTGTTGATGAGGCTCTGAGTCAATTTATCTTTGAGCGCTTTTGCCGGTAATTTTCCTTGATATTTTCGTAATAGTTTTTCTGCTACTTTCATTGCTACTTCTGAAAATCAAATTGGCTTAAAACATCGTCAATGATTTGTTTGTTACAACCTTTTTGAAGCCATTTTTGCTTCAGCACATAGGCCCCTTTATCACCTGAATTCAGATTTTGTTGAGCTAGACTCTCTAGGAGTTTGTAATCATCAATCCAATGATCTTTTTTTAGATTATCAATAATTTTGGGAATTATATGAGGGTTTATTTCATGTTTAAAAAGGTAATCTTTTACTTCTTTCTCACTACGTTGTTTAAATGAAATAAAATAGAGAGCTAAGTTTTTACCATGCGAGAACTGAGCAAAGGATTTAATATCCTCTAGTTGATCTTTGTCCAGTATCATTTCTTTAGTCAACATGTATTTAACGATGGTATCTTCTGTAACGTAGAGACTCTCTTTTTTATCTATCTCAAGGAGATAAAGTCTCTTTTTCTTCTCGATTTTTGTGATTTTCATAGTTATTATTATATCAAAATGTTAGAATGGTAGTATGAATTTACAAGTGAAACAGCGTATCCCGCTTAAGATAAAACGCATGGGAATCAATGGCGAAGGCATTGGTTTTTATAAGAAAACTTTAGTTTTTGTACCAGGGGCTTTGAAGGGTGAAGAGGTGTTCTGTCAGGTTGTTTCTGTTAAGAGAAACTTTGTTCAGGCGAAATTATTAAAGATCAATAAACCTTCTAAGTTTCGTGGAACCTGCATGTAATATTTATGAAGACTGTGGTGGTTGCCAGTTAATGCATCTTCGTTATGATAAGCAATTAGAGTTTAAAACTGACTTGTTAGGACAAGCCTTGAAGAAGTTTAAACCGGCTAATTTTGAGTCATATGACATTCGTCCAACAATAGGGATGGAGCAACCACAACATTACCGAGCTAAACTACAATTTCAAACCGTTCTTTTGGTGGCTCAGTTAAAGCTGGCTTATTTGCAGAAGGGAGTCATCGCCTCATTAATATTGATGATTGCCTAGTTCAGATGAGCCAACTCAAGCCATTATGAATAAGGTGACAAATTTGTTAGATAAATACAAGTTACCAATTTATAATGAGCGCAAAATTGCTGGAATTCGGACAGTTATGATACGACGTGCTTTGGGTTCAAATCAGGTTCAGTTGATTTTTGTAACCTCTAAATCAGTTTCTTTCACAAAATTAGTTAAGGAATTGACGGAAAATTTTCCAGAAATCGTAACAATTGCTGTCAATTATAATTATTCGAAATCCAGTGAGATTTATGGTCAAGAGACGGAAATTCTTTGGGGACAAGACACTATTCAAGAAGAGGTATTGGACTATAACTTCGCGCTCTCTCCTCGTGCATTTTACCAGTTGAATCCTCAACAAACAGAGGTACTCTATGGTCAGGCCGTTGAAGCTTTAGATGTGGATAAGGCTGAACATCTTATTGATGCTTACTGTGGGGTTGGTACTATTGGACTTGCTTTTGCAAATAAGGTAAAGAGTATTCGAGGTATGGATATTATTCCTGAGGCTATTGAGGATGCTAGGAAGAATGCCAAATCACTTGGACTGGAAAATGCTCACTATGAGGTGGGTAAAGCAGAAGATATCATTCCACGTTGGTACAAGGAAGGGTATCGAGCAGATGCTCTTATTGTGGATCCCCCTAGAACTGGTTTAGATGATAAGCTACTTAAAACGATACTGGACTACACTCCTGAAAAAATGGTATATGTTTCATGTAATGTATCTACTTTGGCTAGAGACCTAGTTTCTTTGGCTAAAGTTTATGATGTTAATTATATCCAGTCAGTGGATATGTTTCCTCATACGGCTCGAACAGAAGCAGTTGTGAAGCTAACTAAGAAAATGTGATAAAACCTAACATAAAAAACAAGAAATTTTCCAAATTGTTGGAAAATTTCTTTATTTTTCCAATGAATAGGAGTATAATAGGACTATCGATTTTTTAAAGGAGGAGCGTATGAAAAAGAGCTTCATTCATCAACAAAGGAGATTTCTTTTGTTAAAAATACTTTTACACAGTATTTGATTGATAAACTTGACGTCATCGAAGTGCAAGGGCCTATTTTAAGCAAGGTCGGGGATGGTATGCAGGATAATTTGAACGGTATTGAAAATCCTGTAACTGTTAATGTGCTTCAAATCCCAGACGCTACATACGAAGTTGTTCACTCATTAGCAAAATGGAAACGCCACACATTGGCTCGTTTTGGTTTTAATGAAGGTGAGGGCTTGTAGTTAATATGAAAGCTCTTCGTCCAGATGAAGATTCGTTGGATGCAACGCACTCTGTTTATGTTGACCAATGGGACTGGGAAAAGGTTATTCCCGATGGACACCGTAATATGCTTACTTGAAAGAAACTGTTGAAACTATTTATAAGGTCATTCGTTTGACTGAGCTAGCAGTTGAAGCACGTTACGATATTGAAGCAATTTTACCTAAGAAAATTACCTTCATCCATTCAGAAGAGCTTGTTGAGAAGTACCCTGATTTGACACCAAAAGAGCGTGAAGATGCTATTACCAAGGAATATGGTGCTGTATTCTTGATTGGTATCGGTGGTGTTCTTCCTGATGGAAAACCACATGATGGCCGTGCACCTGACTATGATGACTGGACAACTGAGTCTGAGAATGGTTACCATGGTTTGAATGGAGATATCTTGGTTTGGAACGAACAATTAGGACATGCTTTTGAATTGTCATCAATGGGTATTCGTGTTGATGAAGATGCCCTTAAACGTCAGGTTGAAATTACTGGCGACCAAGATCGTTTGAAATTGGATTGGCACCAAGCCTTGTTACATGGCCTTTTCCCACTAACAATTGGTGGAGGTATTGGTCAGTCACGTATGGCTATGTTCTTGCTTCGTAAGAAACATATTGGTGAGGTTCAAACTTCAGTTTGGCCAGATGCCGTTCGTGAAACTTACGAAAACATCTTGTAACTAAGAAGAGTTAATATGTACTAACCTCAAAAGTTAGACAATTTATTTAAGCAAAGGATTTGGTTCTGTATTATAGAGGACCGAGTCCTTTTAGTTTTACTTTTATTCGTTTCTTGTTATATGGAACAGTTGATAAACTAATTCGCTAAGTGAATCTTATTTTATCTAAGGGGAGCATGTCCGTGACTATAAGAAAAGGAGTGATACAGAATAATCGTACTCAGATTATTCTGTATCACTCTTTAAAGCTCAAAGGGCTCATAGTTCTGTTTAAACCTGTAGATAAAGGAAAGTTACTTTGAAAGATTTATACCTCAACCTCATCTTGAACAATTAGCTACTGTATCATACAGTTATTGCTACACTTATTCAGCCCTTGGAGCTTTTTGTTAAACTGGTAGAAAATTAGTCTTTATTACGGAAGAAGGCATCATAAAGTGCTCTAACGGCTTCTTTTTCTTGCACAGTATCAATAACAAACATAACAGAAACCTCACTAGATCCTTGAGAAATCATTTCTAGGTTAATGTGTTTTTCAGAAAGTGCCTTGGCAGCTGTTGCTGTAACACCTATATGATCTCGCATATTCTCACCTACAATCATAAGAATAGAAAGGCCGTGTTCAAATTCTACATCATCAACACCTAGTTCACGAGTCAAGTATGAGTAGATTTCTTGTTCTTTAATAGGGGTGAGTTCACGTTCACGAATAATGACTGAGAGGTCATCAATTCCAGAAGGCATGTGTTCCCAACGAATATTTAAATCTTCCAAGATTTGAAGTACCTTACGACCAAAACCTACTTCACGGTTCATAAGATACTTAGTCATGTTAATGCTAACAAATTTATCATCGCTGGCGATACCTACAACAGGTACAGTTGCACCCTTGTGTTCTAGAATAATACGTGTACCTGGGTGCTCAGGATTGTTAGTGTTTTTGATAACCAATGGAATTTTACCACGGTAAGCAGGAAGAAGAGCTTCATCATGCAAGACTGAGAAACCAGCATATGCCAACTCACGCATTTCCTTGTAGGTCAATTCTGGAATCGAATGAGGCTCGTGAACGACACCAGGGTGGGCTGCGAAAATACCATCTACATCTGTGAAGTTTTCATATAAGTCTGCCTTAACTCCAGCTGCAACGATAGAACCTGTGATATCAGAGCCTCCACGTGAGAAAGTACAAATTTGATTATCAGGGGTAACACCAAAGAAACCAGGGATAACAAGAACCTCATCTGATTCACGAAGCTCTTCCAATTTGTCATAGGCTCCTGGAAGGATACGAGCATTTCCAGGTTCGCTTGAGACAAAAATACCAGCTTGGCGAGGGTGAACGTAACGTGCTTCAATACCGTTATTACGGAAATATTCAGCGATTAATTTTGCGTTATTATCTTCCCCTGCAGCTAGGAAAGTATCATAAAGGAAATCATTGTCTTCAATCGGAAGAGTGGCAAGATCGTTGATAGATTTAGCAATCTTCGCCATTTCTGTTGATTTGAAGCCTAGCTCATCTACCATAGCTTGGTAGCGGTTAATGATCCATTCTTGGTCAGCTTTGACATCAACACCCTTTGTGTAGTGTTTATAGTATTTAATCAAGGCGTCTGTGACTTTGGTATCTTCATCGTTACGTTTACCTGGGGCAGAGACAACGACAAAGCGACGCTCGGGGTCAGATTTTACAATGTTTAAGACTTTTTCTAATTGTGTGGCTGAAGCAAGTGAGCTTCCACCGAATTTGATGACTTTCATAGTTACTCCAAAAATTTTAAATTACTCTACA
>JBKWCO010000094.1:0-6183 GCA_046975465.1 Streptococcus sp.
GAATAATATGGTGCCAATACATCCTATAAAGGAGCCTTGCATCAGTCTTATTACTCTCGATAAACCAGTTTGAAAGGAAATATTATGAGAAAAATTTTACCAGCCGATACCTTAACACCAATCTTGGCTTATATGCGTGTTCAGGGGGAACACAAGGTTATCCTTGAATCTATTCCTCGTGAGAAGGAAAATGCACGTTTTTCTATTGTTGCCTACAATCCGGTCTTTGAAGTAACCTTCAAGGATGGTGTTCTTTATGAAAATGGTAAGGCGATTGATCAAGATCCTTTCGAATACTTGGACCAAGTAACAGTCAAGGGCATCAAGTCTGACCTACCTTTCGCAGGTGGTGCTATCGGGTTTGCAGGTTATGACATGATTGGTCTCTATGAAAATATTGGTGAGATTCCTGAAGACACGATTGGGACACCTGATATGCATTTCTTCATCTATGAGTCTTATTTGATTTTTGACCACAAGAAGGAAAAGGTCTATGTGGTTGAGGACAATATCTACTCTGGTCGTGACAACGATGCGGTGCGTCAAGCTCTTGGTCAGGTGGTAACCAACCTCCAGACTCAGGCGCCAAACGAGTTTACACCTCAAGCCTTGCAAGCTTTGCAATTTTCAAATCATATCGAAAAAGAAGTTTTCATGGATATGGTGGCTAAGTCAAGAAACTTATTCGTGAGGGAGATATGTTCCAATGTGTGCTTAGTCAACGCTTTTCAGCGGACTTTGAGGAGATCCTTTGGATTACTACCGTAACTTGCGTGTGACTAATCCATCAAACTACCTTTATTTCTATGATTTTGGAGATTATCAGGTGATTGGTGCCAGCCCAGAGAGCTTGGTTTCAGTGAAAAATGGAGAGGTGGTAACCAATCCGATTGCTGGAACACGTCCTCGTGGTACCAATGAGGCGGAAGATGCTGCCTTGGCAGATGAACTCTCACATGACATCAAAGAAACTGCGGAACACCGTATGTTGGTTGATTTGGGACGTAATGATATTGGTAAGATTGCCAAAATGGTACGGTCAAGGTGACCAAGTATATGGAGGTTGAGTATTTCCGCTATGTCATGCATCTTACCAGCGTAGTTAAGGGCAACTCTTGCCTGAATTGACAGCACTAGATGCTCTAAAATCAACCCTACCAGCTGGAACCGTGTCAGGAGCACCTAAGATTCGTGCCATGCGCCGTATCTATGAGCTTGAGCAGGAAAAACGTGGTATTTATGCGGGAGCTATTGGTTATCTGTCTGCGACAGGAGATATGGACTTTGCCATTGCCATCCGTACAATGATTCTCAAAAATCAAAAAGCTTATGTTCAAGCAGGTGCAGGTGTTGTTTACGATAGTGTTCCTGAAAATGAATTTTACGAAACGATTAACAAGGCGAAAGCTATGACAAGAATAGGAGATGCCCAATGATTTTATTAGTTGATAACTATGACTCTTTTACCTATAATTTGGCACAATACCTAGGGACATTTACAGAGGTAAAGGTCTTGCGTAACGATGATGAGAACCTCTATGAAGAGGCGGAAAAAGCTGACGGGCTTGTTTTTTCACCAGGTCCAGGTTGGCCGGCTGATGCGGGTAAAATGGAAGCCTTGATCAAGGATTTCGCTGGTAAAAAACCGATGATGGGAATTTGCTTGGGGCACCAGGCTATTGCGGAAACTTTTGGTGGGAAACTTGGCTTGGCTAAGAATGTCATGCATGGCAAACAAAGCAATATTACTTTTGAAACGCCATCGCCAATTTTCAAGGATATTGACAATGATGTCCCAATCATGCGTTACCATTCCATCGTTGTTGACCAAATGCCAGAGGGCTTCGATGTGACAGCTATCACAACGGATGATCAAGAAATCATGGCCATCCAGCATAAGGAGCTACCAATTTATGGTTTGCAATATCACCCAGAAAGCATCGGTAGTCCAGATGGGCTCAAGATGGTTGAAAATTTCGTAAAAATCGTTGCAGGCTAGTTGGACAGTCTTTGGACTAGATTTGTCTATGCTCAAAATCTCTCGCGTGCATCAGAAAACATTGAACAGTTTTTAAAAGGAAAACAGATATGAAAGAAATATTCCTACAAATCTCAAACCGCCAAGACTTGTCTCAAGACCAAGTCCAAGCAGTCTTTGACCGTATTCTCAAAAATGAAGTCTCAGAAAGCCAAATTGCTGCCTTCCTTATGGGGCTTAAGACTAAGGGGGAAACAGCAGATGAAATCACAGGTATCGTGCGTGCCCTCAAATCACATGCGACTGTCTTGCCTGAGACCTTCACAGATGCTATGTGTAACTGTGGAACTGGCGGAGACCAGTCTTATAGCTTCAACATTTCGACTACGGTTTGTTTTGTTCTAGCAGCAGGCGGTATTCGTATGGCCAAGGCTGGTAACCGTTCGATTTCCTCTAAATCTGGTTCAGCTGACGTGCTTGAAGCCCTTGGAATCAACGTTGCGGCATCACCAGAAACCCTATCTAAAGCACTTGATGAGGTTGGTTTGGCCTTTATCTTTGCTCAAACCATGCATCCAGCTATGCGTTTTATCGGTCCAGCTCGCCAAGCTCTTGGGATTCCAACGATTATGAACTTGGTTGGGCCACTGGCTAATCCACTTGACCTTGAGACACAACTCATGGGCCTCTATCGTGTGGAATTACAAGAAATTGTTGCTAATGCTATTCAACAGTTGGGACGTAAACGTGCGGTTATTATCACAGGTCCTGACAATATGGACGAAGCTGCCCTCTATGGCACTAACACCTACACCCTTTTGGAAGATGGTCATATCAGCCAGCACACTTTCACTTATGAAGATTTGGGTATGGAAAAGGTTGAGTTGTCTGACATCACAGGTGGCGATGCCAAGGAAAATGCAGAGATTCTCCTTAGTGTCTTGAAAAATGAAGATAGTCCTTATCTTGAAACAACAGTGCTTAATGCAGGTCTCGGCTTCTTTGCTAATGGTAAGGTTAGACTATTAAAGAAGGTGTTGAGCTTGCTCGCCAATTGATTGCGGACGGCTCAGCCCTAGCTAAACTTCGTCAACTCCAAGAGGTACAAGTATGAGTAAACCTTTCTTCCGACAATCTTAGAACAAAAGAAAAGAAGTGGCTCAGTTGGTCATGGAAGATTTGCAGCCCTTGCGTCAGACCTATCGTCTTTATGATTTTCTCAAGTCAAATCAAAACAAGCTGCAAATTATTTCTGAAGTGAAAAAGCTAGTCCAAGTATGGGTGACATTAACCTAGATGTGGATATTGTGGCTCAGGCCAAGACCTATGAGGAAAATGGGGCAGCCATGATTTCTGTTTTGACGGACGAGGTTTTCTTCAAGGGTGATATTTCCTATTTGAAAGAAATTTCGTCAGAGGTGGCTATTCCAACCTTGGCTAAGGACTTCATTATTGATGAGAAACAGATTGTGCGTAGCCGTAATGCGGGTGCGACAGTCATTCTCTTGATTGTAGCGGCCTTGCCAGAAGCTCGTCTTAAGGAGCTCTACGATTTTGCGACAAGCCTTGGCTTGGAAGTCTTGGTTGAAACGCATAATCTGCCAGAATTGGAAGTGGCTCATCGTATTGGTGCTGAGATTATCGGTGTTAACAACCGTAATTTGGTTACTTTTGAGACAGATATCAACACCAGTCTAGAGTTATCAACACATTTCAAGGACAAGCCTGTTTATATTTCTGAGTCGGCTATTTTTACAGGTCAGGATGCTGCCCTAGTTGCTCCATATTTTAATGGGATTCTGGTAGGAACTGCCCTTATGACGGCTGACAATGTGGCTGAGAAGGTCAAGGAGTTGCAAATTGACAAAGGTTAAAATTTGTGGACTATCAACACCAGAAGCAGTGGCGACTGCGGTTGAAGCAGGAGCTGACTACATCGGCTTTGTCTTTGCCAAGAGCAAGCGTCAAGTGAGTCTTGAACAAGCTCACGAGCTAGCTAAAGGAGTGACAGGGCAGACAAAAATCGTCGGTGTCTTTGTTTCACCAAGTCTTGAGGAACTGGAAGAAGCGATTGTCAGGTTCCCTTAGATATCGTTCAGATTCATGGAACTTTTGATGAAGACCTTATTCCAAAGATTTCAGTACCAGTTATTCGAGCTATTCAGATTTCGGATAGCGATTCTCAAGTCAAGAGCCAGGCGGATTATCTCCTCTATGATGCTCCCATTGCTGGTAGTGGCCAGACCTTTGACTGGCAACTCTTGGCTGATAAGCAGATTGAGCAGGACTATTTCATCGCTGGTGGCTTAACTGTGGACAATGTGGCAGAGGCCAAGGAAACTTTTCATCCCTATGCCTTAGATGTGTCCTCAGGTGTCGAGACAGATGGTCACAAAGATTTAGACAAGATTAAAGCATTTATAGAAAGAGTGAAAGCATGACATATCAACAACCTGATGCAAAAGGATTTTACGGAAAATTCGGTGGTCAGTTCGTTCCAGAAACGCTGATGACGGCCGTTATTGAATTGGACAAGGCCTATCGTGAAGCCAAGGAAGACCCAAGTTTCCAAGCGGAATTGGATGACCTCCTCAAAAACTATGTGGGACGTGAGACACCTCTTTACCACGCCAAACGTTTGACTGACCATATTGGTGGAGCACAAATTTATCTTAAACGTGAGGATCTTAACCATACAGGTGCCCACAAGATTAACAATGCCCTTGGTCAAGTCTTGCTTGCCAAACGTATGGGCAAGAAGAAAATCATCGCCGAAACAGGTGCAGGTCAACACGGTGTTGCAACAGCGACAGCCGCAGCCCTTTTCGACATGGATTGTACAATCTATATGGGTGAAGAAGATGTTAAACGTCAGGCGCTTAACGTTTTCCGTATGGAATTGCTTGGTGCCAAGGTATTTGGCGTCACAGATGGTTCGCGCGTGCTTAAGGACGCTGTAAATGCTGCCCTCCGTGCTTGGGTAGCTGGTATTGATGATACTCACTACATCATGGGATCTGCCCTCGGTCCTGCACCATTCCCAGAAATTGTCCGTGACTTCCAATCTGTCATCGGTCGTGAAGCCAAACGTCAATACGCAGAGATTTCTGGGTAAATTACCTGATGCCGTCATGGCTTGTATCGGTGGTGGTTCAAATGCTATCGGTATGTTCTACCCATTTGTTAATGATAAATCAGTAGCTATGTATGGTGCTGAGGCTTCTGGTTTGGGGCTTGATACTGAAAAACATGCCGCAACCTTTGCCAAAGGCCGTCCAGGTATCCTTCATGGAGCGCTTATGGATGTCCTCCAAGATGCTCATGGTCAAATCATGGAAGCCTTCTCTATCTCAGCTGGTCTGGACTACCCAGGGGTTGGTCCTGAGCACTGTTATTTCAACGAAATTGGCCGTGCGACTTACGACTCTATCACAGATGAAGAAGCTCTTGAAGGCTTCAAACTTCTGTCACGTTTGGAAGGTATTATCCCTGCTCTTGAGTCTAGTCATGCCATTGCGCTTGCGCAAAAAGTGGCAGCTAAGATGTCGCCAGACCAAAGCCTCATCGTCTGCCTCTCAGGTCGTGGGGACAAGGACGTTATGCAGGTTAAAGAACGTTTCGAAGCTGAAGCAGAAGGGAAATAAACCATGACAAAAACATTAACAAAACACCTACAAGCTATCAAAGACAGTAAACGCGGTATTTTCGTACCTTATATCATGGCTGGTGACCACGCTAAAGGTCTAGACGGACTCTTTGAGACTATTACTCTCTTAGAAAATAGCGGTGTTTCAGCTATCGAGGTGGGTATTCCATGGTCTGACCCAGTGGCTGAGGTCCCGTTATTGAACTAGCAGGACAACGTAGTTTGGCTAAAGATGTGACTTTGACAGCTATTATCAAGAAGCTTCAAGAACAAAACACAGGTGCCTTTATGATCATGACTTATATAACCCAGTTTATCAATATGGTATCGAAGCCTTTGTTAAGGATCTTGCAGAGACATCTGTCAAGGGGCTCATTATTCCTGATTTGCCAGACGAACACGCTGACTTTATTACCCCATATTTGAAAGACAGTGATATTGCTCTCGTGCCTTTGGTAAGCTTGACTACAGGTATTGACCGTCAGAAACAGTTGATTGATGGTGCAGAAGGTTTTATCTATGCTGTTGCCATCAATGGCGTTACAGGTAAGACTGGTAA
>JBKWCO010000095.1:0-6178 GCA_046975465.1 Streptococcus sp.
CTCTTACTAGGAGGACTTGGTTTAATATTCCTTGCACATCTCCATCCTATTTTGGTGGCAAGTTTCGCTCTTGGTTTTCTCGTAACAACCTATCTTGTAGGTGGCTATTTCTTTGAACGTGACCTTAAATTATTGGAAGTGAATTGGCAGGAAGTCACTCAGCTCTTCAATCGGGGTGGCGGACAGTGGCTCTATATGGGTATCTTTATTCTTACAATTTTCATCGCTGCCTTGCTAGGAGGTATTGTCTTCTTTGCAAGTAAGTTCTGGATTGCCCTAGTAGTCAACGTTATAGTATCTGGGCTTATAGCTTTAATTGCCCTAATCGTTTATCTCTTTGTTGATCGCAGACGTTGGAAACGTATTAGAGCCATGTTTTTTGCCTAGAACAAACTGTTTAAAGAGTCTCTCCGATTGGAGGGATTCTTTTTTACTGAAAATCCTTAATATGTAAACTTATGCATTATATATGTTAAAATACCTGAATTTAGTGTATAATCATAAACATGAAACGAAATTTTGACTCAGTAAAACGCCTGGTTATCAAAATCGGGACTAGCTCTCTGGTTTTGCCATCGAAAAATTAATCTTGAAAAATCGATCAACTGGCTTTTGTGATTTCCAGCCTGCATAATAAGGATTGAAGTCGTCTTGGTATCTTCTGTGCTATGGGCTTTGGTCTTAATGTCCTAGACCTTGACAAGCGACCGGTAGAAGTTGGTAAGCAACAGGCTGTCTCAAGTGTAGGGCAGGTGGCCATGATGAGCCTTTATTCTCAGGTATTTTCACATTACCAAACTAAGGTATCTCAGCTGCTTTTGACGCGTGATGTGGTCGAGTATCCCGAGAGTTTGGCCAATGCCATCAATGCCTTTGAAAGCCTCTTTG
This sequence comes from Streptococcus sp., assembly GCA_046975465.1. Lineage (GTDB taxonomy): Bacteria > Bacillota > Bacilli > Lactobacillales > Streptococcaceae > Streptococcus. Next base: position 889 of record JBKWCO010000095.1, read on the forward strand.
AACTGGGAGTTGTTCCGGTTGTTAATGAAAATGACGCTGTCAGCGTAGATGAGATGGATCATGCGACTAAGTTTGGGGACAACGACCGCTTGTCAGCTATCGTAGCTAAGATTGTTGGTGCTGACCTACTCATTATGTTGTCAGATATTGATGGGCTCTTCGATAAGAACCCAAATGTCTATGAGGATGCCACCCTTCGTAGCTATGTCCCAGAGATTACAGAGGAAATTATAGCCTCAGCTGGTGGTGCCGGTAGTAAATTTGGTACAGGTGGTATGATGAGTAAGATTAAGTCAGCCCAAATGGTTTTTGAGAATCATAGCCAAATGGTTTTGATGAATGGTGAAAATCCTCGTGACATCCTTCGTGTCCTTGAAGGAGCCAAGATTGGTACACTCTTTAAACAGGAGGACTAAGATGACATATATCGATACATTGGGCCAACAGGCCAAGGTGGCAGGTCGTCGGATTGCTAAATTGTCAACAGCAGCTAAAAACGACCTTTTAAATCAGGTAGCTAAAGCTCTAGTAGCTGAGAGTGCCTATATTATCACTGAAAATGCTAAGGATATGGCCAATGCTAAGGAAAATGGTATTTCAGAGATTATGCAAGACCGCTTGCTCTTAACGGAAGACCGTATCGCAGGGATGGCTGAGGGTGTCCGTCAGGTGGCAGATCTTCAGGACCCAATCGGTCAAGTAGTTCGTGGCTATACGAATCTCGATGGCCTTAAAATCGTACAAAAGCGTGTCCCTATGGGAGTTATCGCCATGATTTTTGAAAGCCGTCCCAATGTCTCAATTGATGCTTTTAGCTTAGCCTTCAAGACCAATAATGCCATCATTCTCCGTGGGGACGTGATGCCATTAATTCGAATAAGGCTCTAGTTACAGTAGCCCGTAAGGCCTTGAAACTGCAGGAATTCAGCAGATGCCGTTCAGTTAGTTGAAGATACCTCTCACGAAGTAGCAGAAGAACTCATGGCGGCGACTGAGTACGTAGACTTGCTCATCCCTAGAGGTGGGGCCCGTCTCATCCAAACGGTTAAAGAAAAAGCCAAGGTTCCAGTCATTGAAACAGGTGTCGGTAACTGTCATATTTATGTGGATAAATATGCTAATTTGGATATGGCGACACAGATTGTCATCAATGCCAAAACGCAGCGACCAAGCGTTTGTAACGCTGCAGAATCGCTGGTCGTTCATGCTGATATTGCGGAAGACTTCCTACCTCAATTGAAAAGGCTATTTCTAAAGTTCATGCTGTTGAATTTCGTGCAGATGAGCGTGCTTTGAAAGTAATGGACAAAGCTGTTTCAGCCTTACCAGAAGACTTTGCGACAGAGTTTTGACTACACATGTCTGTTAAAGTGGTAGATAGCCTTGACGAGGCTATTGGCTGGATTAATACTTACACGACATCGCATTCAGAGGCTATTGTGACTCAGGATATCAGTCGTGCTGAGCAATTCCAAGACGACGTAGACGCTGCAGCGGTCTATGTTAATGCCTCAACCCGCTTCACAGACGGCTTCGTCTTTGGATTGGGTGCTGAAATCGGAATCTCAACCCAGAAAATGCATGCTCGTGGCCCAATGGGACTTGAGGCTCTAACCTCAACCAAGTTCTATATTAATGGCCAAGGACAAATTAGAGAATAAACAAAAAAGCTCCTCATGGGGCTTTTTTGGTCTATTTGCTAGAGTATAAAGCTTCTGCTATACTGGGGGTATCATAAAAAAGGGGGATTTTATTATGATTGAAGCCTACAAAAAATTTTGGAAGGGCTATGTAGATTTTAAGGGACGTTCAACACGTTCAGATTATTGGTTAGCAGTTCTAGCAAATACTATAGTAACTATCATTTTATTTAGTATAGTTATAGTTGTAATTGTTTTTGATAGTCCCGATAGTCATTATCATGTTATTCTTAACTTACTGTATCTGCTTGTAATGACATATTTTTTCGCTAGCTTTATCCCCTCTATTGCCCTTCAGGTCCGTCGCTTACGTGATGCCGGTTTTCATTGGGCATTGATTTTCCTACGTTTTGCCTCTTTTATAGGTGATATCGTACTTTTGGTTTTGTGTTGTCAACCAACAAAAGTAGAATTTCCTTTCAACAATTTTAATAATCTTCAGCAATGATAGTTACTTAACAGCCTCCTTAGGATGTTTTTTAGTCGATTTGCCAGAAGATTGGTCTTTTGGTATAGTAGAAGTATCAAAAAATGAGGAGATTTTATTATGATCGAAGCTTATAAGAAGTTTTGGAAGGGCTATGTAGATTTTAAGGGACGTTCAACACGTTCAGATTACTGGTTTGCATATTTGGCAAATATGTTAACAGTTATTGCTTTTATGTGTTGCTAGCAATCTTTGGAGGCATTGCACGTGCGACAGAATCAAGCTTTTTAGCTGTTATTTCATTTATCATCCTATTTATCTTTTTTGCCTTTGGTATTGCTGCGCTTTTACCTGGTATTGCTGTAACAGTTCGCCGTTTACGTGATGCTGGCTATAATTGGGCATTTATTTTTATTCCTTTGATTCCATTTGTCGGTGGTATTATCTTCATTGTTCTACTATGCCAACCAACAAAAGTAGAAGTGCCATTTAACAACTTCAATAACCCACAGCAATAATAGACTTAACAGCCTTGCTAGGCTGTTTTTTAGTTAATTTGTCAAGCGCCTCTTCTCTTGTTATACTGACAGTAACATTAAAAAAAGGGGGGTATTATGATTGAAGCCTACAAAAGTTTTGGAAGGGCTATGTTGATTTTACGGGATGTTCAACACCTTCAGATTACTGGTTTGCATATTTGGCAAATATGTTAACAGTTATTGCTTTTTATGTGTTGCTAGCAATCTTTGGAGGCATTGCACGTGCGACAGAATCAAGCTTTTTAGCTGTTATTTCATTTATCATCCTATTTATCTTTTTTGCCTTTGGTATTGCTACGGTTTTACCTGGTATTGCTATAACTGTTCGTCGTTTGCGTGATGCTGGCTATCACTGGGCATTTATTTTCTTACGTTTTGCCTTAGGAATAGGTGGGATTATACTCTTGGTTTTGTATTGTCAACCAACAAAAGTAGAGTTTCCATTTAACAACTCAATAATCCACTAAAATAATGCAGCCAACTCTTAGAGTTGGTTTTTTTATTTTCAGTGGATTTTTAATACATTTAATTTGAATAACACCATAAGATTATAAATAAAGAAAATAATAATAAAGTTAGAACTAAATCCTATATGTTTTTCGTTTAAAAAATTGATAAAAATTTAAACAGGATGAAGAATACTTATTTATTGATGTTTTATGATTAGTAATCGATTGATTAATTTTTAAAAAATAGTTAAAAACTCTTGACTTTTTCGGGGGGGATAATAATGGATATCAAAATTGAAAAGGGAGTAAATTATGAAAAAATATTATTCACTAGTTGCTATTACAACATTATCAGTAGCTTTATTGGGAAATGCTACTTCAACAGGTGCTTCCAATACGGTTAAAGCAGATTCAATTGAAGTTGGTACTTTTAATTCATCTTAAAACTGTTACTTCATCTGGAAATTGGGAGATATCTGAATATGGTGAACCATTCTATAAAATGTCAGGGACATTACCAGATGGATTGACTTCTGTAGTAAAACGAGTGTTAACAGATAACCAAACAGGTGAAAAGATCTCAGAAATTCCATTTAACGGTTATGAACAATCGAAAAGTTTTGATATTGAGGTTCAACCGGGAACAAAGCATGTTAAAGATTACCCCACACACTCTTATACTTTGACAATTTTTACTGAGGACGGTAGTTTCAGTCAGGATATTTACATCCCTCCATTTAATGGTAACAGTGACGAAAGCAAACAGTCAGAAGGTTCTTCGTCAACTGAGAGTTCATCAAGTTCAATAACGCCTAATCAGATTTCGCCAAGTGAGCCATCATCATCTTCATCTAGTGAAAGTAAAACTGAAATTTCTGGAAGTAAGACTGAAGTAGAAAAAAATTATTCAAACACAGAAACGAATAAATCTTCTAGTAGCTCTTCGTCTTCAAACGATTCTCATGAAAGTATTCCTGAATTGCAAGCGAAGTCAAATGAGAAGGATAATGGAACATTACATAAGGGGCAAGTGTCTTCAAGCTCTACATTGGACTCTTCATCTTCAGCAGTCAAAAAGAATACTGAAAAGAAAAGTCTTCTACCAAATACTGGTGAAAAGGCTACAGGATTATTCGTTAGTATTGGTGTAATTTTAGTTGTATTTGCGGTTGTCCTTGGATTTAAGAAAAAACAGATAAAAAAGGAGAATAAAGGTGAACAAAATTATTAAAATCGAAAATGGTATCGTCTCTGTGGGAGATTCAGTTGGGAACTTTGCAGAAATTCCTATAGAAAATTTTGGCTTTGAACCTCAAGTCGGAGATTTTGTAGAATACTATAAAAATGGTGAGACATATATTGTTTCTAAGGTGAATCTAGGACAGCAAGTTACACCGACTACTACACAAAAATCGAAAATGGTTGCAGGTTTATTAGCATTCTTCTTGAGACCTTTTTACTTCTTCTATATTGGGAATAACGGTACTGGTGTCTTACACCTTTTCATTGCTGCATTAAGTCTTTTCCCACCACTTTTAGTGGTCAATCTCATATGGAATATTGTTCTCGGTATTATGATATTTACTTCGAAGCCAGGTACGAAATACCATCAAGATGCCTTAGGAAATGAATTGCTTGATTAATGGATTTTGAATAATGTGTAGGTAATCAAAAAAATTTGAATTCTTTTAAAGTCCGTTTCTCTACTTTCATAAGTTTTATGTTAATGTTGCACATTTTAATATTTCTGATATAATCTTATCTGAGACTAATCGATACTAAAAATATATTTAAGAAATGTGAATACTCTATGAAACTACTTCGTCATTTAAAAGAAAAACGTTACCTTATTTTGGCATTTACTCTACCGGCTATTCTTTTGGCTTTGGCAATTGTCTTTTTGGAGCCTGCACACAATCATGCTAAGGTCCAAGTCAAGGTAGCTACTAAGCAGTCATCGTCTAGTAAACCCAAGGCTTCATCCAAGTCATCGAGCTCAAGTTCTTCGTCATCTTCTTCAACCTCAAGTGAGTCTTCAAGTGAATCGTCATCAGCAAGCTCAACGGTAGAAGCAGCTAGTCAGACAGAAGCAAGCTCAACTCCTGCGGTAGCATCAACGCCTACACCATCACCATCTTCAGCACAAGAGACTTATCAAGCGCCCCAGTATAACTA
>JBKWCO010000096.1:0-6177 GCA_046975465.1 Streptococcus sp.
CAATTCCAAGCGCTGTTTTTCCTACAGCAGTAGGACCAGCTACTACAATAAGTTTGGTTTTCATAATGTTTTCACTTGCTATTCTAGATATTTTTTTAGATAATATAAGCATATTATAACATATACGGAGGATAGTCTCATGGCTAAAAAACATTCATTCGCTAAAGGTGTCGCTACTGGCGTTATCGGAACTGCTGCTACTGTAGCAGGTGCTGTCTTCGCAGTTAAGAAAACCATTATCGAACCAGAAGAAAAGAAATTGGCTTTCATCGAAGAAAACCGTAAAAAAGCAGCTCGCCGTCGCGTAAGCCGCTAATAGTTAGGACCAGGGAAACCTGGTTTTTTTATTGAAGAGAGGATTTCTTTTCGCAAGTTAGCTGGTGTGATAACCACAGTCAAGAAAAACTAAAGAAAATCTCAATAGTTTTTAAGTTGCAGAATGAAATAAAAACACAATCCGCAATTAGTTTTGACCCTTTTCTATTTCAATTTCTAAACTAGATAAAACAATATCTTCTCCAAACTTCCAATCGCCTGTTATTAAAAATATCAGGCCTTTTTATCACAATAAAATGTCCTCAGAAAAGTTTATTTCATACATCAAAAATGATTATTTCTTATTCTTTCCTATCATCTTTCTTTAAACGCAATAAAAAGCCTCTTTTAAAGAGACTCATTAAACCAGTTTACTTATTGTTATTTAAAGCTTCAATAACTCGGTCAGTATTTGCTGTCACATTTGTATTATTGTAACGATGTTGAATTAGACTTTCAATTGTTTCTTTGCAAGACAAAAGTTTTGACTTTTCAAACAACAACACTCAATACATGTGCACCTCCAGAAGTTAGATTCAAAATCAAAAGAGTCTGGAATGCACTTAATACTGTCAAAATGCCATAAGCAGCTAGGATTAATCCTCCTAAAATAGATGAACCCATCATATTAAAGCCAACTAGAGCAAAGATAATTCCCATGCAAAAGATTTAAAATCTAATCTGAATGAGTCATCAACACTTGAGATATGATCCACTGGAATCGTTTTATTCTGTGCTCCAAGAGGAATAACTTTCAAAATAGTGTTAGGGTTTGATGTCTTGATAAAATCTCCTTCAAGTGCTACAGATGCTTTGAGATAAAATGTTAGATACGAAGTGATGAAGGTTTGTTTCACAATAATCTCCTTTTTCTATAAAAAATTACAAGATTATTATATATATATATTGTCAAGACCTTACTAAAAGTTACTTCATAAATTCAAAATAATCCCTTACCTAACGTTAGTAATGAAAATGAACTTATATTGAAACTTTCCACTGTGATGAAAACGCCTGAAACTCAATTAAGTTTCAGGTGTTCGAAGTTTGGAGACCTAAGGCTCAAAACTTAGTCATGGAACTTCTTTGAAGTTCGCTGACGTCCGTCATCACCTAAGGAAAGTTTCAAATGAAGACTTTGTCTTCAAATCTAAACACCTATCTCGCAACAGGTGTTAATCAACTTTAAATAAAATTTGGGGCAGAATGTGGACAAAACGCTTTAAAACCGCATGGTTAAAGGCTAAAATGTCCCCTGCCGGAATCGAACCAGCAACGACTCCTTAGGAGGGAGTTGTTATATCCATTTAACTAAGAGGACTTATTAAAAAATCTGCCACGAGGACAGATTTTTTATGTGAAATCTGTAAATTATTTACGGATTTCTTTGATACGTGCAGCTTTACCTTGCAAAGCACGCAAGTAGTAAAGTTTAGCACGGCGGACTTTACCGTAGCGTACAACTTCAATCTTTTCAACACGTGGAGTGTGGATTGGGAAAGTACGTTCTACACCGATACCGCTTGAAATTTTACGAACTGTGTACATTTCTGAGATCCCTTGACCTTTGCGTGAAATAACTACACCTTCAAAGATCTGGATACGTTCGCGAGTTCCTTCGACAACTTTCGCGTGAACGCGAACTGTGTCACCAGGACGGAATGATGGGATGTCAGTACGAAGTTGACCTTCTGTCAAACTTTGGATCAATGGATTCATTTTATATACTCCTATCTTACTAATCTTAAGAGCTACCTTTGTGTCCCAGCGGATTAGCCGTTATTTTTGTGCGTCCATTACACACTCTTAGTATCTTATCAAAAAATTACTCGCTTGTCTAGTATCTTATTGCATTTCAAGCATTTTTTGTTGACCATAAATACTAGTCTTATGATTGATGAGATAGGCAAATGCCATAACAATCACATAAGGAAGGACGTTAGCTGGTCCAAAGACTTCAACACCAATAAAAATGGGTGCTAAGAGGGTATTGGTACTACTACCAAAGACAGACAGATAGCCAAGACCTGCTACAAGTGGAATTGAAGGCCTAGAACTGGTGCTAAACTGCACCAAGACTTGCTCCAATGGCAAATAAAGAGTCACTTCTCCTCCTTGGAAACCAAGAGATAGGGTGAAAACGGTCAAGAGTAATTTCAAAAGCCAGTCCCATGAGTAGATGGTCCCACCATTAACACTAAGAGCAATCACATTTGTTCCAAGTCCTGTATAACGGCCTTTCCACAAAATTAAGAGTAGAGCTGTTAACACGATACTTCCCAAAAGAACACGATAGTAAGGATTTGGGAGAATCGTTGCAACCTTCTTTTTAGCCAATGACAACAAATAGGCAAAAGGTTTCCAGCCAAACCAAAGGCCAGACCTAAAAGAGCTAATTTAATGAAAGTTTCAAGGTCTATCGCCAGACCGTTAGCTACAAAATGGCTAAATTTTTCGAGACCTAAGAGGTGACTGGTAGTACTAGCAACAAACGAAGCTATTAGAGTCGGTATCAAGACTGGAAGGCTTAACTGACCTAAGGTTAAAACTTCGAGGGCGAAAAAGTCGCAGCAATTGGGTTTGAAAGAGCCCTCCAAAACCAGCAGCCATCCCCATTGTCAAGCATAGTCGTGAAGCGTTAGGTATCTTAAAGTAACGACTAAAAGCATGGGAAACTGTGGCACCAAGTTGTACTGCTACCCCTTCACGACCTGCCGAACCTCCAAAAAGATGGGTCAGCCACGTTGTCACTGTCACAAGTGGGATTAATCTTAAAGGAACCTGCTTCTCCTATTGTGACCAACCTTAAAAATTAAGCCCATTCCTTGTGCTGCTTTGCCTGCAAACCTTTGGTATAGGTAAACAATCAAAAGCCCCGCAATAGGAGAGCTGGAACTAGATAAAAGAGATGGTGGTCCCGATATTCTGAAAGTCCTATAAGAACACGACCAAAAATAGCATCAATCAGTCCAACTATCACTCCTAGAAAGACAGCATAGAGACTCAAGATCACTAGATTGGAGTATGAGAGACCTTGACTTCACTTAATTGTCTAATTTTCATCCTAGTAGCCTACTTTCCTTCAAGCTTACCTGCTTGATAAGTACGAGAATGTTTCATAATATCCGCAAAACTAGCAACGATAGCTTCTTTATATTCAGGATTAACGACACTATCACCTACTTTGTCAAGCAGGGCTTGCTCTCGTTCGGGATCATAAATCGCCTTTCCAGTGCGTTGTTTATAAGCACTTACTCGAGTTACCAATTTCATACGTTCTTCCAACAAAGCCACAATCTCATTATCAACGGAGTCAATCTGTTGGCGAATCTCATTTAAGTCCATACTGACCTCCTTTTTTCTATCCATTATAACAAAAATGACTTGAGGACAAAAGAGTCTCAAGTCATTGAATTTGCTAGTTAAACAGTTTTCTAATCTGACTGATATGACTTTCATCCGCAACCAGATATAAAGTAGCTCCTGCCTTTAATTGCGTATCCCCGTGAACGATTTCAGATTGGTCCTTATATATCTGAGTTGTAATCAAAACCCTTCAGGCAAAGTTAAATCCTTAACCAATCGACCAGCTAGACTATCTGTAACTGGTAAATCAATCATCGTCGGTATATTATCAACTTGTTTTGGTTCGTGAGCAATCAGATTGTGAAGCATGGCTTCATAGACGGGTTCTCCTCCCATGAAATCCATGACGAGATAGGCAATCAGGGTCACAACTCCGATTGTCATCAATTGGTGAAGGTCACCCACCATCTCAGTCACTAAAATCATAGCAGTTAGCGGTGCCTTAGATACCGCACCGAAATAACCAGCCATACCAAGAATGATAAAAATAGGGAACTGACTGACTTGTAAGAATCCTAGATTTTCAAAAGCTGCCGCAAATACACTACCAGAAAGAGCACCTAGGGTCAAAATCGGCAAGAAAATCCCACCAGGAAAACCTGAACCAAAGGACAACATACTCCAAATGAATCTAATTGCCAAGTAAAGAATTGCTACGGTTAAAACAGGTCGCAGGCCATCTAAGGCTAAAATCAAGGCGTTCCCACCACCGAGAAGATTTGGGAAATAAAGACCCACTGGAATGATAAGAAGCACTGTCAAAAGACCATGAAAATGTGGGGGTAGATGGAACATTTTTCCCAAAACTTGGTAAACTTTGCCAATACGTAAAACGACCCACTCGTAGCCATATCCAAGAACTCCCAGAAATATGCCTAAAAGCAATAGAATCCAATAATCCTTAAGTGGAAATAAAGGTAATTTCTCTGTCATGGCTAGGACTGGTTCCTGTCCAAAGACACGTAAGGAAACAGCATTAGCCACTAAAGATGCTGTTAAGGCGCTAACCCAAACATGACGAGAGAAATGATGATAGACTTCTTCGACGACAAACAAAAGACCAGCAATTGGGGCATTGAAGGCAGCAGATAACCCTGCTGCTGCTCCTGCAGCAATCAAGACACGCTTCTCACGCGCAGAGAGCTTAAGTCCCTTGGCTAATCCCTTAGCAGTCATGGCACCTAGTTGAATACTAGGTCCCTCACGTCCCAACATCAGTCCCATTGAAATCCCAAGGACTCCACCTAGGAATTTACGCCATAAAACTGACCACCAAGACGGATGTAAGAGCCCCATCAGTTCCCCTTCAACATGGGGAATCCCTGAACCTTTAATATCTTTTTCTTGTTTTATGAGATAACCAATCAAAATGGCAAATATCAAATTGACAAGGACAATTCCTAAAATAAGGACTGGATGGTTCAGGGCGTCTTGGTAAATAGATACGAGATTTGGGCCCCTTTAGCAATTAACCAACGAAAAAGGCTAACGACTGCACCTGCAGCTACACCGACCAAGAGTCCTCGCCAAACAGACCAAAGAAGATGTTGAGATTGCGTCCTAAAATCTCTTTCTATTTCATTCATAAAAACTCCAAATTTGACTACAATAAAAGCAGAAATAACTCTGCTTGTTCCTATGCTAATGCTTCTGAAACTTTTTCAGCGAAAGCTTCAAGATTTTCGATATCTTCATCTTCAGCAGAAAGATCAACCTTGACGCTATCAGCACCCTTAGTCGCCCCTGTGAATGTGAATTGATTTTCAAACTCATCCACTGATTTACAGAAATAATCGTAGAAGGTATCTCCTGAACCTACAACACCAAAGATTTTACCTGACAAGTCGAGGTCAGCCAAATCTTCGTAAAAGTCAACGATTTCATCTGGCAACTCACCATCACCATAAGTGTAAGTCGCTACGATACAGATGTCCGCATCTTCAAAATCAGCGGCATCAACCGTTGTACACTCGTCTACATCCACAGTGTGACCCAATTCTTCCAATTTTTTGGCAACGATATCTGCGATTTCTTCCGTGTTACCGGTCATACTGGCATAAACGATTTTGCTAAACCATAATGTGCTCAAAATAATAAATTAGCTATATTATATCTATTTCTTCAGAAAATAAATGACCTAATAACTCAAAAAACTGTCCTGATGGGCAGTTTTAAATTGAAATGAATTCTTCTTTTTAGACTTTTCTGAGGCGAGTACGGACGCTAGCGACTTCCTTCGGAATTCCATAGCTAAGTTTTGAGCCTAGTGTCTCAAAACTTCCGAGTGCCTAAAGTTATTTAACTTTAGGCACTTTTCTCACAGCGAAAAGTCTTGACTATAGCTCGCTCTGAAATTATTAAAGGGACTATCTCATTTCATCTACAGAAAGTTCTATATGTTTAGACGCCAAGTCACTTGTAAAAAGAATCTAAAACTGTCCGGATGGGCAGTTTTTTTGAGTTGTTAGGTCATTTATTTTCTGAAGAAATATGATA